>JBKJVA010000155.1:0-12567 GCA_046589675.1 Usitatibacteraceae bacterium | reverse complement strand
CAATATCGTCCGCATGAAGGCGGACTGGACTGTGAAAGACCCTGCCATCACAGAGGCGCTTGCCGAATTCGGACGAAACGGTGTGCCACTCTATGTCTATTATCCGGCCGGGGAGGGCCCACAAATTCTGCCTGAACTGTTAACACCTTCCATTGTGTTGTCTGCGCTCGGCTCGCCCCGAGTTACTTCCTCTGCAAAATAGCCCGGTCAATTCCAGCCTTGCGGGGCGCAAAACTCGAAGTGCACATCGGTATTGGCCGCAGGTCTTGGCGCACGGCAGCATGAAAATGGCGCTATCATCGTTGCTATCGATGATTCGCATTGCCAATAATCCGTGAGTGTCCGCTCCCTTCCCGCCCTGCCTGTTGCCGTGCTTGCATCATTGGTTGCGCTGACTTTCTGGCTCAATCAGTTCGTCCAAGTCACTGCCACGCGCGCTGATGGCGATAAGCGTCACGATCCCGACCTGATCATCGAAAATTTCACAGCACAAGCGCTCGGCCCGACGGGCGAGGTGCAATATACGGTTAAAGCGGCAAAAATGTCACATTTCCCGGATGACGATTCATCGCTGCTGGAAACAGTCGTTTTCACGGCACTTCACCGAAATTTGCCGCCGATCATCGCGCATGCACCGCGTGGTCGACTGGTGGCCGGTGCCGATGAGGTTATTATGGAGGGCGGTGTGCTCGTTACCTCTGAAAAGACGCAGAAATATCCACCGCTCAGGTTATCCACGCCGACGCTCAATATCTTCCCGGACAAGAATATGGCGCGATCTACGGAAGGTGTCCGCCTTGACAGCCCGACTGGCTACCTCACAGCAGGCAAGATGGAACTGAACAGTCTTACAAGGCGCGTTTTATTGGAGCGGGGACGTGCCACCTATCAACAGCCTGAAAGGACGCCACGATGAGCATAAGCAACAAACAACTGCGCCATCTCGTGGGTTTGGCTCTGGTCGCCATTAACTCTGTGTCGGCAATCCATGCCCAAGCGGAGCAGGCAGACCGCAAAAAACCAATCAATATCGAATTTGATGTTGCCACCGTTGACCAGAATAAACTGGTCCGGACACTCGAAGGCAATGTCGTGCTCACCCAGGGAACCATGCGCTTCGCTGCGGAACGGATGATTATCAAGGAAGACGAAGCAGGGTTCGTGATCGCGCAGGCGTTCGGTGGGCCCAACAACCAAATAGCATTCAGGCAAAAACGTGACGGCTCCGCTGACTTTATGGAAGGGGTTGCCGATCGTGCTGAATTCGATGACAAAGCTGACACCTTAAAACTACTGTCCCGCGCACGCCTCAGAAGTGGGGGTGATGAACTAAAAGGCGAGTACATCTACTACAATTCCGCCACCGAAGTATTACAGGCGCGAAATGCCATTCCGGACGCCAAGGGCACCGCAGTCCCGGCAAGTGGTTCGACTCGTCCCACCATCACGATCCAACCGAAACTTTCGGACGATAAATCCAATCCATCGGCACCCGCGAAAATCAACTAGGTCCGTTTACACCAGTCAATTTTAGATGAGCCAACCCGCTGAATCCACCGCCACCTCGACCAATGTACTTGCCCAAAAGAGCGTCTTGCGTGTCGACGGCCTGCGCAAAGCCTATCGGAAACGCACGGTCGTAAGCGATGTTTCCTTTTCGGTCGAAAGTGGCGAGATCGTCGGCCTGTTAGGGCCAAATGGAGCCGGCAAGACAACCTGCTTTTATATGATCGTTGGCCTGGTACCCGTCGATGGCGGCCGGATCTATCTGGACGGAAACGACTTGTCGCACCTGCCTATTTTTCGTCGGTCACGGCTTGGCCTATCCTATTTGCCCCAAGAAGCCTCCATCTTCCGCAAGCTTACCGTTGCAGAAAATATTCAGGCGGTGCTGGAATTGCGCGATTTGACGAGCGGGGAAATCGACGCCAAACGCGAGGCTCTGCTTGACGAGTTGCACATCGCACATCTGCGCAACAGCCCCGCTGTCAGTCTGTCCGGCGGTGAAAGGCGGCGTGTCGAGATTGCGCGCGCGCTGGCGGTCGAGCCGCGTTTTATTTTGCTGGATGAGCCTTTTGCGGGGGTTGATCCGATCGCCGTAATCGATATTCAGGAGATAATCAAATTTCTCAAGAGTCGTGGCATTGGCGTACTCATCACCGATCACAATGTGCGTGAAACACTCGGGATCTGTGATTATGCCTACATCATCAATCAGGGCTCGGTTCTCGCCTACGGCAAACCGGAAGAAATCATCCATAATGAATCGGTGCGCAAAGTCTACCTAGGCGAAAATTTCCGCTTGTAGCGCAACATCGACAACGGCGGCATCAGCTCTCTCCATGAAGCAAAGTCTCCAGCTCAAGCTTTCCCAGCATCTTACGTTGACGCCGCAATTGCAGCTGTCAATCAAGCTTTTACAGCTTTCAACGGTCGACTTGAATCAGGAGCTGGAGCGCTATTTGCTCGAAAATCCACTGCTCGAACGGGTGGAAAGCAGTGGAGATCCGCTTGAGTTAGCGCCGAACTTTAGCAACGGAAGTGATTTCAAGGCTAATGGAACCAGCGAAACATCTATTGCCCCGACAACTGACGGCGGATCCGGGGACAGCGATGATCGCGGGGAGCAGTCCTTCGACAGCGGTATGGATGATGGGACTAACTACGCATCAGCGTCGCGACGAAGTGAAGACGACGAAGACAGTGAATTTTCACAAGTTGCAGCGGCAGAGCCGACTCTCCAGGAGAGTCTGATCAACCAGCTTACGCTGATGCCGCTCCCCGAGCGTGACAAACGCCTCGCGATGATACTAATTGCCCATCTGGATGAGGACGGCTATCTCACCCACAATATGGATGAGCTGTGCGCAATGATAGCCGAGCACATGGAGGTCGAGCCTGACGACTTGTTGATTGCGCTTAGACGCGTCCAGGCCCTGGATCCGACAGGTGTCGCCGCGCGTTCGCTGTCGGAGTGTCTTTCTTTGCAACTCAGGGCGCTTCCCGGCAACACACCGCAACGTGACCGTGCTCTGCAGGTTGTCGATCTGCACCTTGATATTCTGGCGGCTCGTGACTTCGTCAAATTAAAACGCCTGCTGCGCTGCGACGATCAAGAGGTCAAACAAGTACGCGAACTGATCGTGTCGCTCGATCCCAAACCCAGCCGCAATTTTGGCCAGGGTGATATCCGTTACGTGATTGCCGATGTCATCGTCAAAAAAATTGGCGGCAAATGGGCTGCCCAGCTTAATTCCGAGGCCATGCCTAAACTTCGCGTCAACAAGCTGTACGCAGATTTATTGCATAAGAGCCGCGATAGCGACGGCAAAAATCTGGCCGGCCAACTGCAGGAAGCACGATGGCTCATAAAAAACGTTCAGCAACGATTTGACACCATACTGCGCGTAACCCAGGCAATTGTCGAACGTCAGCGGCATTTCTTCGATCACGGGGAAGTCGCGATGCGCCCTCTGGTGCTGCGGGAGATCGCGGACCAGGTTGGATTACATGAGTCGACAATTTCACGCGTGACAACCCAGAAGTACATGCTTACACCGCGTGGAATTTTTGAGTTGAAATATTTTTTCGGATCGAGTGTCACAACCGATGAGGGTGGTGCCTGCTCGTCCATCGCCATCCGAGCACTTATCAAGCAATTGGTTCACGCGGAGGACACAAAAAAACCACTGTCAGATCATCGAATTTCGGATATTCTGGGACAGCAGGGCATTGTTGTAGCCCGGCGCACAGTCGCCAAGTATCGAGAAGCAATGCAGATCCGGCCAGCAAATTTGCGAAAATATTTTAGTAACAACGTCTCATAACATTTCCAGAGTTTTGTTGTAATGCGGTAATGCAGTAGCGGTTCAAATGTATCGTGATGTCATATATGTCTTTAACGTGCACAGGTTGCGCAACGCCGGTTCCACGCCGTGTTGGCACCTTTATAAAGGAGATTGGCAAATGAATTTGAACATGACCGGCCATCACCTCGAAATCACACCCTCCATACGTGATTACGTTTCCTCCAAGATGACCAGAATCAACAGGCATTTCGATCATGTGATCGACGTAAACATGATCCTTAGCGTCGAAAAGTTGCGCCAAAAGATCGAGGCCAACGTACATCTCTCCGGCAAGGATATTTTTGTCGAAAGTGAGAATTCAGACATGTATGCCGCGATTGATCTGCTGGTCGACAAACTTGATCGGCAGATCATCAAACATAAGGAAAAGGTCAAAAACAAACACGACATTTCGGCTCTGAAGCGAATCCCCACCGACCCCCAGTGAACCCATGCGGTCGACTTCTTGTCGACCGCCACATCGCCTCAGCTGCAATTTCCCCTTCTGTGTTTCTGCAAACGCACATCGCCACTGCCGCATCTCCCTGTGGTAAGGAAAAAGCGTTATCCTACGAGCCTTTTCCGGCGCGCCGGCAATCTACGCTTATGAGCCGGTAACTTCGTACCCCCCATGAATTTCATTTGCAAAACGCTATCGGCTTCGCGTGTCGCCCTCGATGTTGACCTGACCAGCAAGAAACGTCTGTTTGAACAAATCGGCTTGATGTTCGAAAATGAAAATAGAATCTCCAGGGCCAGTGTATTCGACGCGCTGTTCGCCCGCGAGAAACTCGGTTCCACCGGCTTGGGTTTTCAAGTTGCCATTCCACACGGGCGCATAAAAAACTTGCGGGATACGGTCGCGGTATTCGTTCGCGCAAAAGAAGGCATCCCTTTTGAATCACCCGACGGCGAACCGGTGCGACTGGTGTTTGCGATGCTTGTTCCCGAACACGCCACTGAGCAACATCTGAACATGCTCTCGGAGCTTGCCCAGATATTCAGCGACTCTGATTTGCGCGACGCCCTCTTACAGGAATCGGATCCGGTAGCGATCCACAAACTTTTGACCGAATGGTCCCCGTATGCCGCGATTAAGCGTACAGCAACTCTTTGACGATCGACGCGAAAAGTTACAACTGACCTGGGTGGGCGGTCAGAAGGGTGCCTCGCGCGAACTCACTCACGATGCGCTCAATCGCCCAGGCGTCGGCCTGGTTGGGCACCTGAATCTTATCCACCCGATCCTGATGCAAGCCGTTGGATCCAGCGACCTTGAATACTTAAGCAATCAACCAGTAGACGCGCGACGCGCGAGCCTGGATGCGCTCTGCGCTGGCGAGACACTTTGTATCTTTTTATGCGATGGTGCGGACGCGCCGGATTTTCTGATTGATGCATGCGATCAGCACGCGACGCCGCTTTTCCTGTCGCAAAAGCAAAGCCGCGTATTTGTCAACTTGCTCAGGCCCTACTTGCAACGAGAGCTATCCGAAGTCACCACCAGTCACGGTGTTTTTCTCGATGTTCTCGGTTTCGGCACACTCATCACGGGCAACTCCCAAATTGGCAAGAGTGAACTCGCGCTGGAACTGATTTCACGCGGTGCTGGATTAGTTGCGGACGACGCAGTGGAACTATATCAAGTCGGGCCCGAGACCATACAAGGCCGATGCCCGGCACTACTGCGGGATTTTCTGGAGGTCCGAGGAATTGGGGTGTTGAATATCAGGGCAATTTTTGGTGAGACCGCCGTCCGGCCACGCAAGACACTGCGAGTGATAGTTCATTTGGAACGTCCAACGGCCGAATATTTCCGTGGCCTTGACCGCTTACAGACCAAATCCAGTACCACCTCGATTCTCGGCGTCGAAATTCCTACCGTTACCCTGGCTGTGGTGGCGGGACGCAATCTCGCCGTGCTGGTAGAAGCGGCTGTACGGCACTACATCCTGCAAACGCGCGGGTATGACTCCACCAAAGACTTCATTGATCGGCACGAGGAAGCAATGCGAGAACAATCGGCAGTCGCCGAAAATACAAATACCGCCAACAGATTCGGCGATACGAGCACATTTCGCGCCTACGGCACTGAGTGAGTTTCCATGGCATGCCAGACGCCCGGACGCGCTCAATAGAACTTTGATGCAGCTCATTCTCCTCAGCGGGCTTTCCGGTTCCGGCAAGAGCGTCGCGTTGAACGCGCTGGAAGATGCTGGTTATTTTTCGGTCGACAATCTTCCTGCCAGTCTGATTGGTGCGCTGATCGATTCAATAAAGGCCAATAGCAAAAAAGTAGCCATCAGTATTGACGCGCGGACCGGCGAAACCATTGCGACGCTTCCGGATACAATTCGGCAATTGGCGTTGGGCGGAATCGATGTCCGTGTTATTTTTCTTGAAGCAAATGACGAGGCGTTGGCACGAAGGTTCTCGGAGACGAGACGTCCGCATCCACTCACAGATAAAATTCCGGGTAACGTGATTGCTTGCATCAAGGAAGAGCGGCGCATGTTGGCCGATATCGCGGAACTTGGGCATCGCATGGATACGTCCGATGTGAGTCCAAATGTGTTGCGTGGCTGGATCAAGGACTGGCTCGAGGTTGATCGCAATCGCATTGCGCTGGCATTCCAATCGTTTGGCTTCAAACACGGTATTCCAATCGATGCTGATCTGGTATTCGACGCCAGATTCTTGCCGAATCCGTTTTACGATCCCCTGCTGAAGCCGCTTTCGGGCAAGGATGCGCCGGTGAGGGAGTTTCTCCAGGCCGACTTGAACGTAGCGCATTTCATTGATGACATCGCGTCTTTTTTAATTCGCTGGTTACCGTCGTTCATGCGTGATAATCGCGCCGCACTGACCATTGCTATTGGCTGCACCGGCGGACAACACCGCTCCGTATATGTGGTGGAGGAATTGGCGCAGCGTTTTGGGTCTGAACAACAAGTTTTGATTCGCCATCGGGATCTGACCTGATGTAATCCCTTGACAGTTGGTCTTGATGAAATCTTTTATTGCCAGTCTCCCTGATTCGGTGCGCAACGCATTTAAATTTAATCAGGCGCCTTTAGCCGAACTACCGCTGTTTCCGCTGGGCTCGATATTGTTTCCTGGTGGCACGATGGCACTCAAGATCTTTGAGCAACGTTATCTTGAGATGGCAAAAACTTGCCTGAAAACCGGTGCACCGTTTGGCATTGCTCTCATTCGCGAGGGCAACGAAGTGGGTATTCCGGCCATACCCGAAATGGTTGGCACGCTTGCATACGTCACTGCTTGGGACATGCAAAACCTCGGTATCTTGCAAGTGCGCGTAACTGGTGCCGGGCGTTTCAAGTTGCTATCCCACTCAATTTCGAAAAATGGCCTCATTTTCGGCCAGGTTTCCCTGCTGCCCGACGACCCGCATTCCGAAAGCCCGGAATACGCCGCCTGCGCGGAATTTTTGTGCAAAATTTTCACAAAGACTGACTCGGATGAAGCTGCCACACCGCACCGCTTCGACGATGCCGGATGGGTGGGCTACCGCTTGACCGAATTACTCCCTTTCAATAATACGGTGAAGCAAAAAATGCTGGAGCTTACCGATGCGCGAATCAGGCTTGAAATACTGTACCGTTTTCTTGTCGATCAGCGTTTGATCGCGTGATCTGACTTTACTGTTTTCAGGATACGCTTCACCGGCGCAGGAATTGCGGCGTGCAATGCGTCGTCAAGATTCAGCCAAATTAGCCCTGGCTGCATCGCGCGCAGCGGCTTTTTAACCTGGGTAATTTCTATCGGAAAAATTGTCAGCGAAAAATGCGTGAAGCCGTGATCTACCCGGGGCATTTCGCGCATGGTACGAAACGTGAAGCCATAACGCACATGCAGCACCTTTAAAATATCTGCCTCGACGGATAACTCAGGCAAGCTCCACAATCCTCCCCAAATACCCGTCGGCGGGCGCTTTTCCAGCAACACTTCGCCCTCACAGATAAACACCAACATGCGAGTCTGCCGATGCGGAATTTCTCGCCGCATGGTTTTTCCAGGCAACTCTGCTATCCGGCCTTGCTGAAACGCAATACAAGTTTTCTTCACAGGGCAAATCAGACAAGATGGCTGATTACGCTTACAAACAGTGGCCCCCAAATCCATCATGCCCTGCGTATATGATTCAATTTCTGTACGTGGCAAATTGGCGTCGGCGATCAACCAAAGCCGGTCTTCTACCGATTTGGATTTCAGATCACCTTCAACGCAAAAGTGGCGTGCGATTACGCGCTTTACATTGCCATCGAGAATCGCGCGTCGCTCGCCGAACGCGAATGCGCTGATGGCTGCGGCAGTCGAGCGTCCTATTCCGGACAAGGCGTGAATGGCATCAAATTTTTTCGGGAAAACACCAGCATGCTCCGCCATTATTTGTTGTGCGCCGCGGTGGAGATTTCTTGCCCGTGCGTAGTAGCCCAAGCCTGCCCACAATGGCATTACCTCATCAAGGGGCGCTGCGGCTAACGCCGCGATACTGGGAAAACGCACGAGAAACCGCTCAAAGTAAGGCACAACTGCGCCAACCTGAGTCTGCTGCAGCATCACTTCAGACAGCCAGATATGGTACGGATCGCGCGTATTTTGCCATGGCAAATCGTGGCGCCCTTCACGTTTCTGCCAGGCAATAATTTTTCTCGCGAATGTACTCATATCCGTTGCAGGTGACTTTCTGGCGCGATGGTAGCATGCGTTTTTCTTCGTTCCTGTCGCTCTTGTGCACAGAAATGTTAATAGTTGCGGACTATTGACATCATCCAATCAATCTATTAGACCAATTTCATGGAAGCGCGTAATCTCATCGTCTGCATCAAGCAGACAATCGATTGATTATTGAACAGGAGATTCATCATGAAGCTCAAAGGTACTAAAACCCACGACAATCTGAAAGCAGCTTTCGCGGGTGAAAGCCAAGCCAACCGTCGTTATCTGTATTTCGCAAACAAGGCCGACATTGAAGGCAACACTGAAGTTGCCGCGCTGTTCCGCGCCACCGCAGAAGGCGAAACCGGTCACGCGCACGGCCATCTGGATTATCTCGCCCACGTCGGCGATCCAGCAACCGATTTGCCGATCGGCTCCTCGGAAAATAATTTGAAGTCAGCTGTCGCCGGCGAAACGCACGAGTACACCGATATGTACCCTGGCATGGCCAAAGCAGCGCGCACCGAAAACTTTGACGAAATTGCCGACTGGTTTGAGACGCTGGCCAAGGCAGAACGTTCGCACGCCAGCAAGTTCCAGAGGGCTCTGGATGCACTGGTAGCCGCTTAACAACCTGCAGTACTACTCAGCGCCAGGAACAGGTGGGGAGACATGCGTTTTCCCACCTAATTCATTTTCTCTCTCGGACTAATTAGAACAATGTCAACCCGCGAAGGCAGCCTCGAAGCGCCGACCCGACATCCCATCGATTGGCAGAATCCCGATTTTTACTCGGCTGAGTCCGCCATAAAAGAAATGGAGCGTGTCTTTGATATCTGTCACGGCTGCCGTCGTTGCGTGTCTTTGTGTAATGCTTTTCCACGCCTGTTCGATCTCATCGATGAGAGCCCGACGTTTGAAATGGATGGCGTTCCCAAGGAGAAATACTGGCAAGTCGTCGACCAATGCTATCTGTGCGACGTCTGCTACATGACCAAATGCCCCTACGTACCGCCGCATCCTTGGAATGTCGATTTTCCGCACTTGATGTTGCGCGCCAAAGCAATACAGTTCAAGCAAGGTTCGCCGAGCAAATTTCGCGACACCAATCTTTCCTCTACTGATCGCAATGGCAAACTGGCGACCATTCCCGTCGTCGTTCAGTTTGTGAATGCATCTGCCAAGGTGCCAATGGTTCGCAAAATGATGGAAGCCACCATTGGCGTTCACAAAGACGCCTGGTTACCAGAATTCTCGGCCAAGAAATTCCGCAGCAATTTCTCGCGCAGCAAAACCACGGTACCTACCGATGGCCGGCGCACCAAAGGAAAGGTGGCGATATTTTCCACCTGCTATGTAAACTATAACGAGCCCGGTATCGGCCATGACCTCACCAAAATCCTTGATCACAACGATATTGCATACGTGATCGTCGAAAAGGAAGCGTGCTGCGGCATGCCCAAGCTGGAATTGGGCGATCTGGAATCGGTCGCGACTCTGAAAGAGAAAAATATTCCTTCACTCGCCGAGCTTGCGAGGTCAGGCTACACGATCATCACACCCATTCCATCCTGCACACTGATGTTCAAGCAGGAACTGCCGCTGATGTTTCCCAACGATGCCGAGGTACAGGCAGTGAAGGCAGCGATGATGGACCCGTTCGAATACTTGGTCGGACGAGAAAAAGATGGTCTGCTTAAAAAAGATTTTCCAGTCAAACTGGGACGGGTGTCATATCACATCCCCTGCCACTCCCGCGTGCAAAACGTCGGGCAAAAGACGCGCGAAATGTTGGAAATAGTGCCTGATACCACGGTCACCACCGTAGAACGCTGCTCTGGTCACGCGGGCACTTGGGGCGTCAAAAAAGAATTCCATGAAATTGCATTGAAGATTGGCAAGCCGGTATTTCGCCAGATGTCCGAGGCCCAGCCCGACTACATCAGTTCTGATTGCCAGCTCGCCGCCCACCATATCGAACAGGGCATTTCGTTACTCAAAAATGACCAACCCGACCATAAAGCACAAATTGCGCATCCAATAACGCTGCTGCGTAAAGCTTATGGATTACCCGACTGAGGAAGACTTAATGACCATGACCAGCATGAAACGTATTACGCGCGAGAGCCTGATGTCCCTTGAAGTTTATGCCAAGGCCCGGAATGAATTCCGCGCCAACGCCATCGCACACAAGCGACTGCGCACCGTTCACATCGGTGAACATGTCACGTTGCTTTTCGAAGACGAAATGACCATTCGCTATCAGATCCAGGAAGTGCTGCGTGTCGAAAAAACCTTTGAGGAAGCCGGCATTCAGGACGAATTGGACGCCTATACACCGCTGGTACCTGATGGCCGCAATTTCAAGGCGACCATGTTGATTGAGTATGTGGATGAGAGCGAACGTCGGATCGCACTGACGAAACTCAAAGGGATAGAAGTTAAAACCTGGGTCCAGGTGGAGGGAAGCAAAAAAGTCTATGCCATCGCCGACGAGGACTTACAGCGTGAAAACGAGACCAAGACGTCGGCAGTACACTTTTTGCGCTTCGAGCTCACAGAAGAAATGGCTGCCGCGCTGAAATATGGTGTGTCGTTGACGATGGGGGTTGAGCATCCGCAATATTCCGCCGAGGTCGAGGTCACCAGCCAGACACGTTCCGCACTCGTCAAGGATCTTTCCTGACGGTCGATGCGTTGCATGGAACAACGGCCCGTTTGTTTGCGGGCCGTTTTTATTTGGAGCGGGCGAACGGAATCGAACCGTCGGCTCTAGCTTGGGAAGCTAGGGTATTACCATTATACGACGCCCGCGTTTTGCAATTGTAGCTTCAATCCGCGGGGCGCTGTCATGATCGACACGCGCGGCGGGTGTGCAGCATCACGTGCATGAAAGTGAAGAAGTGAAGAAGTCTAGCACTGGTGCGTCTTGCGAACTGAAATTGGCTTAATCACCGCGCCAGTGCTAGACTTCATTATCAGGGTACTTCTCATAACCCCACTCCCGTTCGCCCTGAGCCTGTCGAAGGGTCGCGCGCAGTACGTCGAGTCAATGACTTAGTTCATCTGCACTTCGACAAGCTTAGTGTGAACGGGGGTTTTTAGAAGTTCCCATCAAAAATTGCGTTCACCATTGCCAATTAGCCGCCTAGATAAGTGCCGCCATTCAAATGAATCACTTGTCCGGTGACGAAGCGGCCGCCAGGCCCGGTTAGCCAGAGTATTGCTTCTCCAATTTCGTCAGGCTGGCCGCGCCGACCAACCAGGGTCGAGTGTGTGGCGTGGTGATGCGGTGTTCCCGCCGCCGTTTTACGTTGCGTATCCATCATGCCGGGCGACACGCAATTGACCGTAATGCCCTGGGGCGACAGTTCATGTGCCAGTGCGCGGGTCATCCCCACCAGCCCCGCCTTGGTGGTGACCACGTGTACACGATGGCGCGCCCCGGTGTGTGCGGTAAGGCCGCCGATGTTGATCACGCTCGCATTCTTGCTCGCCTTCAATAATGACAACGCCGCTTGTGTGCAGTGAAATGCACCATCGAGACAGACGCTCATTGCGTGTCGCCAATCGACGTAACTCAATTCCTCGAACGCGCATTCGTCGCGCACCGCCGCGTTGTTGACGAGGATGTCGAGACGACCATATTCCTGTTGAATTTTCGCCACCATGGCGTCGACCTGTTCTCGCTGGGTGACGTCGGCTGCGTAAAGCATTGCACGGCCACCGTTTGCGGTGATCTCAGCGACGACTGCCTTGCCTTCATCAACACTCGTACGCACATTGACGACAACGGTTGCCCCTTCCCGTGCAAGCGCCAATGCGATGGCGCGCCCAATGTTGCGTCCGGCACCGGTGACGAGTGCTACTTGTAAGTCGAGTTTTTTGATGTCCATGATTTATTCCGGTCAAGCGCAACGCAGTGGTTGCAAATCTATTTTCGGGGTTGTCAACAATTGCGCTAGTCCCGTCAGTATTGCTTCCGCGTGGTGATCATCCAATTGGCCATAGCGGCAATTGGCGCGAAATTTCCTTA
>JBKJVA010000103.1:0-13737 GCA_046589675.1 Usitatibacteraceae bacterium | reverse complement strand
ATCTACAACAAGTTTGGACTCAATGATCTGGAGCAGATCGAGAACGCGCCGGAGTACGAACCAGGCGTGGTGCTGACGGCAGAAAAGATCGAGCAGTATTTGACGAAAAAAGTGCTGGCAACCGCGTAATCTTCAGTGCGGCCATAACCAATCAATTGGTGGCGGCGTCACGCTATTTTGCGCCGCCAGCAAGTCGGTCTGAGCATAAGGAAATTCATCATGGGCCGCGAGTCACACCACTTCAGTACCAAGGATCGCACTTTTCTTCGCGCAATCTCCGGGCCTTACAATTTGCAGGATGAGCTTACCCGCCTGCGATCGGTGCCTCGGGTAGTCAAAGGGCGCGAACTGAAGCTACAGGATGGGCCGCAGACTTACAGCAAACACTTTATGGAGCCGCCTGACGGAATGACGCAGACCCTGCATATTCACCTCGAGGAATATGCACCGGGTGGGCGTAACGGCAAGCACGGCCACGTCAATGAAGCGATGTTTTACATCATGGATGGTGTTGGTTATGAAATCCATGACGGTGTGCGTTATGACTGGAAAGCGGGTGACGCCGTCATCGTCCACGCCAATTGTGTGCACCAGCATTTCAATGCCGACCTGCAGCGTCCGGCGCGCGCACTGGTGATCAAGAGTAAACCGATGTACATGTTTATGAATTTGCTGTTTCAGAAACGCGTAATTTCCAAACCGAAAGAACCGGCACCAGGTGCTGAAGGTTTTGCGCCGCGTCAACTGGAAGACCATTACAACCACGAGGACTAATTCGTGCGGCTGATCGAAAAGTGGACTTCTGACCGATTGCAAAAACACTCTTGTATCAGCTAGTTCCGCACCATTTGGCGATTTGAGTTAGTTATGCCCAACCAATGCTTAAGGAGGAAGACGTGAAACTGACCCTCGTACGATTGATTGTGGCGGCTGTTTCATTTCTTCCCTTGATATTATTTGCACTTGCCGGCGCATTGACGGCAGACCGCGTGCATGCACAGGAGCTGCGCGAACTGGCGCTACTGGAAGGTCCGGATCGGTTGAAGCGGCTGATCGCGGGTGCAAACCGCGAGGGCACTCTCAATCTCTACACGTCAATGACCGCACCGACAGCGGCGAAGGTCAAGGCGGATTTCGAACGTCGCTACCCGAGCGTGAAAGTAAATCTTTGGCGAGCCAGCTCCGAGTCCGTACTGCAACGTACGTTAACCGAAGCGCAGGCCAAACGTCATACTTTTGATGTGCTGGAAACCAATGGGCCCGAAATGGAGGCGGCGCAACGCGAGAAGCTGTTGCAGCGAGTGAGTTCACCACATTTTCGAGATCTCATTCCGCAGGCGCTCCTGCCGCATGGTGAGTGGGTGGCCACGCGTCTGAACCTGTTCGTACAGTGTTTCAACACGAAGCAAGTAAAGCCGGAAGACTTGCCGAAATCTTTTGAAGATTTACTGCACCCGCGCTGGAAGGGTCGTCTCGCGGTCGAAGCGTCGGATCACGACTGGTTTATGAGCGTGATTGGCAACTTGGGCGAGGAGAAGGGTTTGAAATTGTTCCGTGACATCGTCGCGGCAAACGGCATGACGGTGCGGAAGGGACATGCCCTGCTTGCGGAACTTGTGATCGCCGGCGAAATACCAATGGGCCTCAGCTGTTACAGTTTCAAGATCGATCAGGACCGCAAAGCAGGCGCCCCGGTGGATTGGGTTTCCCTGGGGCCGATCATTGCCCGACCCAACGGGGCCGGCGTCTCGCGCAATGCGCCGCATCCCTACGCGGCATTGCTATTTTACGACTATATGATTTCAGACGCCCAGCAATTCCTTACGGAACTCGAGCTTGTTCCCGTCAGTTCGAAAATAGAATCGCCGCTCAAAGGCCGCCACACGCAGTTTGTTGACCCCAAGCGTGCGCTCGATGAACAGGTGAAGTGGGAAAAGCTTTTCAATGAAATTCTGGTTAAAAAAAGCCGATGAGTTAAGACCCGTACCCAATGCAGTCTTAATGACACTGGGATACAACCCACTTCTGGCGGGCAGACTTTAAACAGGAAATAAAACCCATGCGCGTATTGAGCAACGAAGACATAGAACAATTACTGACGATGCCAGATTGCATCGCGGTTCTCGAGGAAATGTACGGCGATTACGCAAACGGACAGGCGCTGCTCGTGCCGCGGATCGACAACCTCTCTCCATCGAGCGAACCTGGTGCCTACTACGGGTTTAAGCAGATGGGCGGTGCCTGGCCTCGCAAGCGCGTACAAGCTCTGAGAATAAACTCGGACATCATTACCCATCCGATCATCGCCGGAAAGCCGCGTCGGGTGAAGGAGCCAAAGGCGAATGGGCGCTGGGTAGGCCTCGTATTCATGTTCAGTAGCGATACCGGCGCATTACTTGGCATATTCCCCGACGGCGCGATGCAGCGGCTTCGTGTTGGCGCGGCAAATGGAATCGCGCTCAAATATCTGGCGCGCAAAGATTCAAAGACACTCGCGATTATTGGCAGCGGCTGGCAGGCAGGCGGCCAACTGATGGCGGCGTTCGCCATGCGATCTTTCAAACAGGTACGCGTATTCAGTCCGCGTTCAGCCAGCAGATCTGCTTTTGTCGCTGAAGCCAAACTGCGTCACCCTGGCATCGAGATACTGAATATCGACACCGCCGAAGAATGCGTGGATTCCGCCGATGTCATTATGGCGGCGACGTCATCGATGATTCGCGTGCTTGAGCCCGCATGGCTCAAGCCTGGTGTGCACGTTAGCTGCATCAAGTCGCAAGAGGTCGATCAGGAATTACTCAATGGTTGTGATCGCATCGTCGTTCATGTGACGGCACAACCAAAGCAATACGACAATATTATGCCCGGTACACCAAACGTGAGCGCCGAACATATAAGCGGATGGTGGAACGTACCCGGCAACAGATTCGCCGAGTACCCGGATTTGGCGCAACTCGTGGCTGGAAACTCGCCAGGACGAGAAAGCGCCAGCGACATTACCTGCTTCGTAAACAACGTGGGTGTGGGCTTGCAATTTGCGGCGGCCGGTGCGCTGGTACTCGAGAAGGCCCGCATTGCTGGCTTGGGGCATGAGTTACCGGACGATTGGTTCTCGGAAACTGTTCATCCCTAGCACCGACCGGAAGTCGGGCTGACCCTGCTCGACTCCCAGCGGCAAATTAGTTTGCGTTTTGGCATTTATTCAACGCCTGCATCAGAAAGCTCCAACATGCTCATGCTCAATAACGATGACATCCAGCGGGTTCTTACTGCGGAGATGACAATCAATGCACTGGAAAACTCTTATCGGCAGTTGATCGAACAAGAAGCGGTATGCCGGCCACGCATCGACATAAGGATTCCGACCAGGACGCCAGGACGTTTTTATCAATGGGGCACAATGGAGGGCGGCTCGACGGCAGGGTATTTTGCGATCCGCATGAAATCTGACGTGCTGGAAGAGCAGGTTTACAACGGTGCGCGCACCGAGGAAAAATTCTGCCTGCGCCCAGGCCTGTTTTGCGGTTTGATTTTTCTCACCAGTGTAGAAAACGGCGAACCCCTGGCACTCATCAATGACGGTTATCTGCAGCATTTGCGGGTTGCTGCGGATGGCGCTATCGGTGCGAAGATCATGTCACGGAAGAATTCCGAGGTGCTCGGCATGCTTGGCTCGGGCGGTATGGCACGATCACATGTTGAATCGTTGCTACGGGTTCGCGACATCAAACGCATACAGGTCTTTAGTCCCACCAAGGCCAACAGAGAAAAGTACGCGGTCGACATGCACGAGGAATATGGCATCGAAGTCGTCGTGATGGACAACCCGCGCGACGTGTATCGCGGTGCCGACATTCTGGCCGGATGCACCGATTCGGCCGTGCCAGTCATCGAAGGCAAATATCTGGAACAGGGCATGCATGTCATCGCTGTCGGTGGTCGTCCAGACGACAGCGCCAAACAGCGCTTTGACCTTACCTTGAGACTGGGCACGGCACCCGCGCCCGTCGGTCGGCCGGAACTAGGCACCGCAGATGAATATCTGGGTTACATGGCGCAACCTGACGCGGAATTCTGGAAGCACAGGCGACTAGGCAAACGCGCCCCCACCATCACCGGGCTGGGAAACGACATCATGCTTGCCGACATTCTCAACGGCAAAACGCCGGGGCGGACGTCAGACAAGCAAATTACTTATTCTGAGCGCGGCAATATTCAGGGTGCACAGTTCTTCGCGGTAGCGGGGGTCGCCTACGAGGAAGCAAAGAAGCAGGGGCTGGGTCGTGAATTGCCGACGGAGTGGTTTTTGCAGGACATCCGGGATTAAAAAATGAATCTTTAAACATCACTGGTTTTTCGATTTAGCTAATTGCGCATCACCTTGACGGGAGCTTTGTTTGATAGACATTATGTTTGGTACATTGTTCACGATGCTGACTTCCGCCCACCTGATGGGGCTGATGGTGGTCGCGGTTGCCATCGGTATATTTGTAGGCGCGACGCCAGGGTTGGGCGGTAAGTTGTCGATTGCGCTGGCGATCCCATTCGTGTTCGGCATGGAGATGATTCCTGGCGCGGTCTTTCTGCTGACGATGCACGCGGTCAACGGCACCAGCGGACAAATCTCCAGCATCATGTTTGGTGTGCCGGGCGACGGCGACGATGCCGCTACCACCATCGACGGCTATCCCATGGCCAAGAAAGGTGAAGCCGGTCGCGCACTGGGCGCGAGTCTAACCGCCTCGGGCGTCGGCGGCATTATCGGCGCTATCGTATTCGCTGTTCTTATTCCGGTGATAGAACCTCTGGTACTGGCGTTTAGCCCGGCCGAATTTTTCCTGCTGGCGCTGCTCGGTATAACTTTCATTGCCTTTCTGTCCGGCGGGTCGAGCATGCTCAAGGGCATCATCGTTGGCCTTTACGGGATGATGCTGGCGACCGTCGGCATGGACCCGCAGACTGGCATCGCCCGCTTCTCCGGAGATCAGCTGTTTCTTTGGGACGGGCTAAGCCTGGTGACCGCAATGCTTGCGCTGTTCGCAGTGCCAGAAATGATCGCGCTCGGGGTCAAGGGCGGCGCGATTTCGGCGGTCTCACTCAAGGCGTCAAAATACAGTTATCGCGAGTTGTTTCAAGGCGTGCTCGAGGTGCCGCGCCATTGGTGGCTGGCGCTGCGCACCTCCGTTATTGGCGCCGTAATCGGTATCATTCCCGGCCTTGGCGGCTCGGCAGCGGCATGGATCTGCTACGGCCACGCGGTTCAGAGTTCCAAGACGCCCGAACGCTTCGGCAAGGGTGCCGTAGAGGGTGTGATCGCGCCAGAGACCGCAAGCAATGCCAAGGAAGGCGGCTCACTACTTCCTACGCTTTTTTTCGGCATCCCCGGTTCATCCGGAATGGCGGTGATGCTGGGTGCATTTTTGATCCTCGGTATTCAACCGGGACCGAAGATGCTCACCGATCACATGGATCTGGTGTGGATGCTTATTTGGGCTCTGGTCGTCGGTAACATAATGGCGGTTACTTTCCTGCTGTTTGTCGCCCGCTGGGTTGCGATCCTCACCTTCATCCGAGGCGCTTTATTGATCCCGTTCGTATTGGTCCTCTGCGTGCTGGGCGCCTACATAAACGAGGGGCACTGGCAAAACCTGGTGATTCTGGTGTTGTTCAGCGCCATCGGGTACGGGCTCCTGAAATTCGGTTGGCCGCGCGCGCCCTTCGCCATCGGTCTGGTGCTCGGCGGCATTGCGGAAAAGTCGCTCAACACGGCGCTGGCGCTGTGGGGGATCGGATTTTTACTAAGGCCGCTGTCACTGGTGTTGATTGCGTTAATCGTGCTCACAATCGGCTACGCCATCTACAAGCGCCGCAAACCGAAAGGTCAGATGACAGAGGTGCGCCAATATGAATAGCGGCAAGATCTTCATGAGCGTAGTTATGCTCACCATATTCGTCGTCCTGGTAGGCATTGCCAGTCAATACCCGCCACAGGCTCGATTTATGCCGTTTGTAATCGGTATTCCCGGAATTGTACTGTGTGTATTCCAACTGTTCATCGAGTTTCGCGAGCACCGCCACGTCAGAAACCAGCCTGCCGACACACGCAGCGCGTTTGAAAAGGCGCAGCAGCAAGTTTCCGGGATGGTCGGGCACCAGATGGAGTTCGAGATCGCCCACGAGCACTTGCAGGTGGTGCAAAGCGCAACACCCAAGGTTGAAGAGACGAGGCGCGAAATCCTGCTGTGGGCCAGTTTCATCGGTATGGTAGCCAGCCTCATCCTGTTCGGCTTTTGGTTGACCATCCCGGTGTTCCTCATACTGTTTCTACGCCACTTCGCCGAGAAGAGCTGGAAATTTTCGCTAAATGTCGGCATCGCAGGGACTCTAGTGCTGTTCCTTGTTTTTCGTAAGGGCTTGGGGGTGATTCTGCACGGTGGGTTCATCACAGATTTGGTACTCAATCGCGTCGCAAACCTGTGAATCGCCGAGCGGTTTACCAAAGTGCCGCAAGAGCGCCAGTACAAAATGGTAATTTTCCAATTCGTTTCAGTACAAGGAGGTAATCCTATGAATAGAAAGAGAAGTCGAGTCACGCCCGGCACTTTCCTGAAAGCCATCACCTTGTCGTTAGGGTTCACTACGTCGGCCGTGGCTGCTCCCGACGGGGCTGATTTTTACAAGGGCAAGACCGTCACCTACATCGTCGCCACCTCGGCGGGTGGGAATTACGACACCTATGGTCGGCTGGTCGCTGACTTTATGCAAAAGCATCTGCCGGGATCCAAGTTTGTTGTGAAGAACATGCCCGGTGCCGGACATATCATCGGGGCCAACGCAATCTACGCCTCGAAGCCGGACGGCTTGACTTTCGGCACCTTCAATACCGGCCTGATCTATGGCCAGTTGATCGGCCAAATCAAAATCGACCTGACCAAGATGTCCTGGGTCGGCAAGGCTGCATCCGAACCGCGCGTCTTTCTCATCTCAACGAAATCGCCAATCAAAAGTTTCGAAGATTTGCAAAAATCCAAAGAGCCGGTGAATTTCGCTTCCTCCGGCGTCGGCAGCGCCTCCTACGTCGAAACCAGGATGTTGATTGATGCGTTGAAGTTACCGATCAAGATCATCCCCGGCTATTCTGGTACGGAAGGCGAAATGGCGATGCGCCGCGCAGAAGTCTCCGGCACCATCGGTTCGCGCTCCTCGTTCGATGGATTTGTCAAGAACGGCTACGGCAGGTTCATCGCCCAGATCGGTGGCAAGGACAAGGACGTGCCGCAACTTTCAAGTCTGGTCACCGATACCAACGGCAGGACAATGATTGCGCTAATCGCGTCGCAGGGCGAGATCGCGCGGCTCACCGCCGGACCGCCTAACATCCCCAAGGAGCGACTGGAGGCGTTGCGCGGTGCCTACAAGAAGGCGATGGAGGATAAGGATCTGAAAGCGCGCGTCGCGAAGCTCGGCATCCCGCTCGATCCTGACTATGGAGACGACGTATTGCAACAGGTCAAAGCGGCGATCAACCAGTCGCCCGAGACTATCGCACTGCTGGCCAAGACCTTGGATGTCAAGCCACCGACGCCGGCTGTCGAGAGTCAGATGTTGAAGGCCACGGGTCCGTTGATTGAAGTAACGGAAAAGGGACGCGAAGTCGTTTTTACCGGACACGATGGCAAGAAGGTTAATTCCAAGGTCAGCGGCAGTCGTACTCAGATAATGATTGCCGACAAGGAGGCCAAGCGCGAAGATCTAAAGGCGGGCTTAAATTGCGAAATTAATTACAAGCCTGGCGGCGATAACGAACCGTCATCAATCAAGTGTAAATAGCGCCTTCCTTGCGTGCTCTGATGATCCGAGGGTGTGCTGGAAGCTGTGCGAAGCATGCAGCGACATTGAATATAGAAGCTTACAGGTGGCAGGCTGGACAGCTCGATCCGCGAACTGTCCAGCGCTATTGTGCTGTACAGCCCGGGGCCGGGCTATGTGTATCCATGGAGTAGATTTAGATTGCTTATTGCGCCGTAGCCCGTGTGACTTCCAAGAGCGCAATACCTTGATATTGAAGGAACCAAAAGCATGACAGCAATAACCCTTCTACCAGAATCAGCCCCGAAAAACTCGTTCCGCGATGTCTGGATCATCTCTGCGGCTCATGGCCTCACCCACTGGTACCCCGCTACATTTTATTTGTTGCTGCCGCTGATCGGTAAAGAACTCGGACTAAGCTACAGCCAGATTGGACTGGTGATGACATGCCAGTACGCAGCGGGCGCAATCGCGAACATTCCTGGCGGCATGGTGGTCGATACCGTGGGCCGCAAGGGCTTCCTGATGGCGCTGGCGCTTTTCTGGGTGGGCTTTCCCTATTTACTGATTGGCTTTACCAACAGCTACTCAATGCTGTTGATTTGTATGTCATTAGTTGGCATTGGCAATAACCTGTGGCATCCCACCGCCATCCCGACGCTGGCAAATCGTTATCCTGAAAAGAAAGGCTTGGTCCTGTCGATTCACGGCATGGGTGGCAACGTTGGGGATGCGCTTGCACCTCTGGTCATCGGCTCGCTGTTGACCCTGCTTACCTGGCGCGAAATTGTGATGGTGAATGTGATTCCCGGGTTGCTCATGTCCGGTCTGCTGATGTTGTTTCTGGGCTCGGTCACGCTTGGGCGCAAGAAAAAAATAGAGCATCCAGCCGATTCCGCGCCGGGGCAGAGTATGAAGGAGTATGTCGCCGGCTTCAAAGTGTTGCTGAAGAATCGCAATCTCATTTATCTGTCGACGAGCTCGGCGTTCCGTGCGATGACGCAGAATGCGTTGCTGGTGTTTCTGCCGGTATTTCTGGCCTATGAAATGAACTACAACCCGTTTCTGGTCGGCCTTTGCATGTTCGCGATGCAGGCAGCCGGGTTTGCCGCTTCGCCGATTTCCGGTCATCTCTCTGACAAACTTGGACGTCGCCAAATCATTATGGTCAGCATGGCAATGACCGCTTTGATATTGGTACTCATGGCCTTCGCTGGCCGCAGTACCACGTTTGTATTTTTTATCGCCGTATTGGGATTCTTTCTTTATGCGATTCGTCCTGTGCTGCAGGCATGGCTGCTGGAATCGACGCCGAAAAACATGGGGGGTACCAGCATCGGCATCCTGTTCGCGGTGCAGGCGGCGGGGTCCGCCATCTCGCCTCTTATTGGTGGTTATCTTGCTGACAAGTACGGCCTGACGGCGACATTTTATTTTCTTGCAGTCACCATCATCATTGCCAATATGTTCATTTTTCTCATCCCTGATAAGGGCATAACGACACCTGGCGTGAAACTTTCGAAGCATGATCTCTAGTCGACCGCATGGGTGAATTTTTTGCCCTGCTTTCAGCAGCCTGTTTTGCGACCGCCAATGTCACCATTACGCGGGGTAGCATCGCCGGTAATGCCGATAACGGCGCATTTTTGTCGATTCTGCTTACTGCTGCGGTCGCGGTCGTTGCCATGCTTCTCGCCGGTAGCTCGATTGATCCCAACAAGCTGAGCTTTCCCGGATTGGCCTGGTTCGCGTTGGGCGGTGTGCTAACCGCGTTCGTCGGGCGGGTATTCCTGTTCGCATCGGTGCAGTCACTTGGTGCCATGCGGGCATCGACCGTAAAACGTCTGAATCCTTTCTTCGCGGTGATACTTGGCGCGGTGGTGCTGGGTGAAAGTCTTGGCGGGTGGATGATCCCCGGCATGATTCTCATTTTCACGAGCTTTGTGTTTCTGGCACGTGACTCCTGGCGTCGCTCCAGCGTAATCGCGGCAACGCGCAACACAACGGCGACAAGCGTGTCGTCAAGAATGTTCGATCTGGGTCTGGTCTATGGCCCGATCTCCGCGTTTGCGTATGCGCTGGGTTACCTGGCCCGAAAGCAAGGGCTCAACCTCATCCCCGATCCCTACCTGGGGACGGCGGTGGGGGCGCTGGCTGGTATCGCTGCCTACCTATTCGCGTCAACAGTGATTTCTGGCTACCGCACCGCGATCACGAATACCTTCACGCGAATCAACCCCTGGTTCTATGTCACCGGCATGATGGCGTCGTTCGGGCAGCTTTGTTATTTTGTTGCGCTCAATAACAGCACCGTGTCGCGCGTGGCGCTGATTGCTTCTATGGAAGTATTCATCACGATATTTTTGTCGCTGTGGATTTTTCGTACCAAGGAAAAACTCACGGCCAACACGCTGATCGCCGCCTGTCTTGGGGTCGCCGGCACTGGGCTCATTTTGTTGCGATGAGTGCAATATTGGGATGCGGTAAGTTAGATTCGGGCCACCGCGCGTTGCAAACACTTGCGGCAAATAGCCAGAGCGCACCAAGCGGCTGTTGTATACTTTTCTCATAGAGAAATGCAGTTCCACATGCAGGAATACAAGAGTGTGAACTCTTTCAAAGTGCGCATCGGGTGCAAACATTCCAGGGAGTAAAGAATGCAATCAATAGCACATCGTTCTCCGGCGGAAGCAGTCGATGCAATGCGTACTGATTCCGTCGATCCGCCTTACCTGGTTGAAGCCTACAAGAGTACGGTCTTGCGTTCTCCGCGCGAACCGCTATTGTCGATGCCGAATGTGATCAAGTTGTTGCGTGTGCCGGTATATGGTTATGGCGAGGTGACACCTGAGGATGCGGATTTGACCCGCCAGCATGCTGGCGAACCGCATGGCGAACGGATCGTAGTCGCGGGTCGGCTCATGGATGAGGACGGTAAACCGATTCCCAATGCCCTGATAGAAATTTGGCAGTCGAATGCTGCCGGGCGTTATGCTCACAAGGGCGATCAGCACAATGCGCCGCTCGATCCCAACTTCACCGGCAACGGGCGTGTGCTGACCGATGTGCACGGCAATTATCGTTTCGTTTCGATCAAACCAGGTGCCTATCCATGGCGCAATCATGCCAATGCGTGGCGACCCGCACATATTCATTTCTCGCTATTCGGTTTGGGCTATCTGTCGAGACTGGTTACGCAGATGTATTTTCCTGGCGATCCGCTGCTTTCCCTCGACCCTATTTTTAATTCGGTGCCGAGCGAAAAAGCCAGGCAGGCCCTCGTCTCCAGATTTGATCTGGAATTGACCGAACCAGAGTGGGCGCTGGGCTACCGGTTCGATATCGTTCTGCGCGGTGACAATGCAACACCGATGGAGAAGTAACCATGCAAGCCACAGCTTCCCAAACGGTTGGTCCATTTTTTCTTGATGCGCTCATTCACGGCGGTGATGAAAATCTTGCCAAGCCTGGTACGTCCGGTGACGCACTTGTCCTGGAAGGGAAAGTGCTGGATGCAGAAGGTGCGCCAGTTAACGACGCAGTTCTTGAAATATTGCAGACTGATGCCACCGGCAAGTACGTTGCCGACAGCGCCGCTGTAAGGTCGGGCAACCGGTTCACCGGGTTCGGCCGTGCTTGCCCCGACGCATCGGGAACATTTCGCTTCAGCACCGTTTATCCTGGCCCTGCAACGGTTGACGGCGAGGTTCATGCGCCGCATCTCGACCTGATGGTGTTTGCGCGCGGTCTCCTCAAGCCGTTGGTAACACGCATTTACTTTGCCGGCGATGCCCGCAATGCGCATGATCCCGTATTTGCGCAGGTGCCGGCCCATCGTCGAGCCACGCTGGAAGCAAAGCGGGATGCGGCCCTTGGCCCGTCGGTATGGCGCTTTGATGTGCATTTGCAGGGTAAGGAAGAAACTGTCTTTTTCGATTTTTGAATTTCCCCAAAGGCTACAACTTGCCCGTCACTGAACCGTTCCTGACAACAGCCGAGATCGAGCGGATTTTTTCTGCCGAGCAGCGGGTGCAGCGCATGCTCGATTTCGAAGCGGCGTTGGCGGTAGCGCAGTGCGGTGTTGGTATGATGCCCGCCGATGCACGCAATGCAATTGTTGACTGCTGTCGGGCGGAGCGTTTTGATGTGAACGCGTTGTTGAATGCATCGCGCGGCGCAGGCAATGCGGCGATACCGTTGGTAGAGGCGCTGACGCGGGCCGTGAACGCAGAAAAACCCGCGGCCGGTAACTGGGTGCATTGGGGCGCAACCAGTCAGGATGTGCTTGACACGGCAGTGATTCTTCAATTGCGCGAGGCGAGTGACTTGATCATTGCGCAATTGGAAGTAACCGAATCAAAGCTTGCGCACCTCACGTACCAGCACCTTCGCACACCGATGGTGGCGCGCACACTGTTGCAGCAGGCGACCGCCATTACTCTGGGATACAAATTAGCGATTTGGGGGCACGCCATCGAACGCGCACGGCTCGGTCTCACACGCTTGCATGACGATGCTTTTGCAATACAACTCGGTGGCGCGGTCGGCACCATGAGCGTTATAGGCACTAACGGCGCAGCAGTCCGGCAGGCTGCGGCATTAACGTTGGGCCTGAAAGTGCCGGTCATGACATGGCATGCTGTACGCGATCGAATGACCACGATTGGTACCGCGTTGGCGACGGTGGTCACAGCCTGCGCAAAAATGAGTCAGGACCTGATGCTCATGATGCAATCCGAGGTCGGCGAAGCCGCCGAAAATAGCAGCAGTGCCGGCGGCTCCTCAGCAATGCCCAATAAACGTAATCCGGTTCGCGCGCTGGTGTCCGTCGCTGCGGCGGCCAATGTTGGCGGATTGCTTTCAGCCCTTTATAGCTGCGCAAACCACGAGCACGAACGCGGCGCCGGAGCCTGGCACGGTGAATGGTTTGCGTTACCGCAGTTGGCAGCACTCGCACACGCGAGTGCCTGCGCGACGTCCGATATCGCCGGCAGCATGGTTTTCTCGCCGGAGCGTATGCGGCAGAATCTGGAGAACGGGGGGGGGATTGTCGCTGCTGAAGCACTCACGGCGGCGTTGGCAAGTGTCTTAGGCAAGACCGCAGCGCGGCAGGTCGTGGAACGGCTTTGCAATGAGGTGCGTCTTAGTGGCGGCAGTCTGCCTGAGCGGATTGCAGATTCACCTGAGTTGTCCGGACAATTAGGCGCGCAGATGTTGGCTAGTGTATTCAGCCATACCGATGCGATTAATGCCGCGGCGCACGCCGCGCAGGTCTGGCTGGATCAGCGTCCGATATGAAATGCATGCACAAGGCGTGAATTGACTATGACCATGCTCAGCACACCACGTGGCGCGTTCAATGTGGTTGTCGAAGGCCGACACGATGCGCCGGCGCTGATGTTTGCAAATTCCCTGGGTACCACGCTCGATATGTGGGCACAACAAGTGCAGGCCCTTGGCGAGCAATTCGCACTGGTGCGCTATGACACGCGTGGTCACGGCGCCTCGGTCGTGACACCCGGACCATACCGGATCGCAGAGCTGGCCGAGGATGCTGTCGCGATCATGGATGCACTGGACATGCCACAGGTTAATTTTTGCGGGCTGTCAATGGGCGGCATGGTCGGTTTATGGCTTGGATTACATGCGCCCTCGCGCATCATCCACCTGGTCGTTGCCAACAGCGCGCCACAGATCGCGCCGGCGCAGTTGTGGAACGATCGTATTGGCACGGTTACCCTGAACGGGATGGCGGCTATTGCCGATGGCGTTTCCCAACGCTGGTTTACCGCCGATTTCATTTCCCGTCAGCCGGAATCCGTCAATGCTATTAAACGCATGATTATCGACACACCGCTGGAAGGTTATGTAGGCTGTTGCGCCGCCGTTCGCGATTTTGACGTCCGCGCGGATATGGGCAAAATTGCG
>JBKJVA010000023.1:0-2069 GCA_046589675.1 Usitatibacteraceae bacterium | reverse complement strand
CTCTCGATTCGAATGGGCAATGCCTTGCTCAACAATATGGTGGTCGCCGGAGAGGTGCCGATGGCCATCACGCTCTACAGCTATCTGCCAGAGCAATCGAAAAAGGCTGGTGCGCCGATCGATTGGATTGCGCTTTCACCGACCATTGCATACACAGACGGTATTGGCGTGACTAAAAATGCAACCCATCCGCATGCTGCCGTTTTATTTTACGATTTCATGCTCAGTGATGGGCAGGCGTTAATGGCGGAAATGAATCACGTCATTACCAATCGGCGCCACGCGTCCAGCCTCGACAAATTTCAACTGAAATTTATCGACGTCGATGCGGTGCTCGATGGTTATACGCGTTGGAGCCGGATTTTCGACGAGACCATCAACGGTCGTTCATCCACGGTGGTCGCCGTACCAGCTTCCGGAAGTTGACATGACCACCGCTGAACAAAACACCCAACTCACGCAGACAGGCCCGGGAACGCCTATGGGCGCGGTGTTTCGCCGATATTGGCTACCTGCGCTGCTGGCGCGCGAACTTCCCGAGCCGGATTGCCCGCCGGTCCGCGTCAAGCTACTCGGTGAACGGCTGATTGCGTTTCGCGATACCGCGGGGCGCATTGGTCTCATCGATGAGTTCTGCGCCCATCGCGGGGTGTCGCTTTGGTTCGGACGTAACGAGGAAGGCGGCATTCGATGCCCGTATCACGGCTGGAAGTATGATCACACCGGGCAATGCGTGGAGGTCCCGTCGGAGCCTGAAGAGAGTGGTTTTTGCCGCAAAATCAAGTTGACCGGTTACCCATGTGTGGAGCGCGGTGGCGTGATTTGGGCCTATCTCGGCCCCACGGAACTGCAACCATCTGCGCCGGATTACCAATGGTGCGCCGTGCCCGATAGTCACTGCTATGTGTCGAAGCGCGTTCAGGAATGCAATTATCTGCAGGCCATGGAAGGCGGACTCGATTCGATACATTCCACCTTCCTGCATCGCTACTCGGTGGGTGAAGATCCGTTGTTGAAACGCGATGTCGAAAGTGCCGCCATGCTGAAGGGCGATC
Organism: Usitatibacteraceae bacterium; assembly: GCA_046589675.1. GTDB lineage: Bacteria > Pseudomonadota > Gammaproteobacteria > Burkholderiales > Usitatibacteraceae > UKL13-2. The sequence goes on along the minus strand of JBKJVA010000023.1, from coordinate 1,014 downwards.
CGCACCCGAAATTCATTCCTACGCAATCGCCGGGTGGGCTGCACATTTCGACGCGCCGCAATGTGGGCGATGACCGGTTCTACTGGCGCGTAACTCAGTGGCTGATGCCGTGCTTCAACCTGTTCCCGCCCTACGGTGATAACCCGTGCGGTGGCCATGCCTGGGTGCCGATTGACGATGAACATTGCTGGACCTTCAGCATCGACTATCACCCGCACCGGCCACTTAACCCGACTGAACTTGCGGCCTGTCATGACGGCAAAGGCATACACGTCAAAGTGATCGAAAATAGTTTTGTCCCACAGGCCAATATCCACAATATGTACTTTATGGATCGCCGGGCACAGCAGGAGAAAAAAACATTCTCAGGCGTCATGACCATCGGTATCCAGGACGCTGCGGTACAGGAGAGCATGGGGGCGATTACAGATCGCCCACGCGAAAATTTGGTTTCAACCGACAACGGAATCATCATGACGCGAAATCGCCTTTTACAGGCAGCCAAAGACGTGGCGAGCGGCAAAACGCCACCAGGCCTGGACAGCGCCACCCAGCGGGTTCGCGCGGTTTCGATGGTTGCGCCACGCGGCCAGAGCTTTACCGAAGCGCTGGCGGCGCATGAGGCGACTTTGAAGTCAGCGGAGGCTACAGCATGAGTTCTGTAATCAGGACGGTTGGTGTGATTGGTGCAGGTCGTATGGGCCAGCCTATTATTGGACATCTGGCCAGCAAAGGCTTTGCGGTACTGGTTCATGATCTGGACGCGTCAAAGAAAGCGCCGATTGAAGCACACGGTGCGAGTTGGTCAGAGACTGCTGCAGAGCTGGCCAAAAGCAGTGATGCCGTTCTTATCTGTGTTGGCTACGACCGCGAATTGCGTGAACTTATCTCAGACGACGGGATCCTGCCGCATACCCGTGCCGATACCATCATCGCGGTGTTGTCGACAGTGCTGCCAGCGACCATGACCGAGCTGGCTGAAATTGGTAGTCGGCATGGCATACATATTATCGA
>JBKJVA010000312.1:0-6494 GCA_046589675.1 Usitatibacteraceae bacterium | reverse complement strand
TCTCAATCGATCACCGCGCTAAACGCAACCGGGCGCGTCTCTGCACAGCGCAAGGCAGCGGTCTCTACCAAGGCGACCGGTCGTCTGGAGTTTCTTGGCGTGCAGGAGGGCTCGGTTGTGAAAGCCGGCGACATACTTGCGCGCATCGAGAACCGCGACGTTTCCGCCACGCTCGATCAGGCGCAGGCGGCGCTGCGTGCAGCCAGGGCCAATGTCGAGCAAGGCATGGCGGAATTGAGGGACGCCCAATCCAATCTGAAGCGTTCAGAAGATTTGGCCAACAAGAATTTCATTTCTTCGGCCTCCCTTGATACGGCCAAAGCGCGCTTCGACAAGGCTCGCGCTGCCGTGGCCTCTTTGAATGGTGCTATCGGCGTCGCCGAAGCAAACGTGCGCGCCACCAGCGTCGCGGTCGAGCAAACGTTAATTCGCGCGCCCTTCGACGGTGTGGTGCTGACTAAAAATGCCAACGTCGGCGACATCATCACGCCGTTTTCTTCGGCTGCCGATTCCAAGGGCGCCGTTGTCAACATGGCGGATATGTCGACGCTGGAAGTCGAAGCCGACGTCTCGGAAACATCCTTAAGTAAAATCACCGTCGCGCAGCCGGTCGAGATTCAACTCGACGCCTTTCCCGATTTGCGTTTGCTTGGCAAGGTCAGCCGTATCGTGCCGACAGTGGATCGCTCCAAAGCGACGGTGTTGGTCAAGGTGGAATTTGTCGAGAAGGACAAGCGGGTCTTGCCGGACATGAGCGCCAAAGTGTCATTTCTGTCGCGTGAACTCAAAGCCGATGAACGCAAGTCGGTCATTGCCGTGCAACCCACTGCTGTGGTCAAACGCGACGGCAAGGATGTATTATTTCTGATTGAAAATAACGCCGCCAAACAAATCGGCGTAACCGTCGGCAACAAAATCGGTGACTTGGTTCAAGTCGCCGGTGTAAAGCCCGGCGACAAGGTCGTGTTGACGCCGTCCGAGAAAGTGAAGGATGGCACCGTGGTCGCTATCCTCAAAAAGTAGCCGCAATGGTCGAGACATCGAATGCCCTGGTTGAAATCAGGGATCTGGCCAAGGGCTACACGCGCGGTGGGCAATTCGTGCCGGTACTCGAAGGCATCACACTCAATATTGCCCGCGGCGATTTCATTGCCCTGATGGGCCCCTCAGGCTCGGGCAAGTCAACGCTGCTGAATCTGATTGCCGGCATCGACAAACCGGACTCGGGTGGTTTGCGCATCGACGGTGAGGACATCACTGTGCTTTCAGAAGGTGAACTAGCCGACTGGCGCGCAGCCAATATCGGCTTTATTTTCCAGTTTTACAATCTGATGCCGGTGCTGACGGCGTTCGAGAATGTGGAATTGCCGTTACTGCTGACGAATCTATCGAAATCCGACCGGCGAGAGAGAGTCAACTTGACACTGGCGCTGGTGGGACTGTCGGATCGTATGGAACACTACCCCAACGAGCTTTCTGGTGGCCAGCAGCAGCGCGTCGCGATCGCCCGGGCCATCGTCACCGATCCCACCATTTTGGTGTGCGATGAACCGACCGGCGACCTTGACAAGCAATCCGCGAGTGACGTGCTGCGCATGTTGAAGCAACTCAACGTAGAAATGGGTAAGACCATCATTATGGTCACCCATGACGCACATGCGGCCGAGGCGGCCAAGCATATTGTGCATCTTGAAAAAGGTGAGCTGATGGACGAAGCCACGACGGCCTGACGTGTACTTCCTCAAGCTGACATTCAAAAACGTCTTCCGCGCCAAGCTGCGCACCAGCCTGACTATCGTCGGCCTGGTCATCGCGATCCTCGCGTTTGGCTTGTTGCAGACCGTTGTCGATGCCTGGTTCGCTGGTGCAAATGCATCCTCGGCTGCACGCATGGTTACGCGCAACGCGATCTCTCTGGTATTTCCGATGCCCGCCTACTACCGTGACCGTATCAAGGCGATTCCCGGTGTCAAAGCGGTTGCGCATTCGCAATGGTTTGGCGGTATTTATATTGAACCAAAGAACTTCTTCCCGCAGTTCGCGGTTGACAGTGACAATTTCTTCGAGATGTATCCGGAATTTCTCATGAAGCCCGAGGAACTGGTGGCATTCAAGCGTGATCGTCAGGGTGCCATTGTGGGGCGCAAACTTGCCGACCAGTTTGGCTGGAAGGTAGGTGACGTGGTGCCGATTCGCGGAACAATTTTTCCCGGCAACTGGCAGTTCACCATTCGTGCCATCTTCGAGGGCAAAGACGAAACGACGATCACGCGGCAATTTTATTTCCAGTGGAATTACATCAACGAATACCTGCTGAAGCGCTTTCCACGACGCGCAGATCAGATCGGTATTTTCAATATCGAAGTGACCGATCCCGGTCGCATCGCGGATATCGCCAGGACGATCGATGCCGAATTCAAGAATTCCCTGGCCGAGACACTTACCGAAACAGAGAAGTCTTTTCAACTCGGATTCATCGCGCAGTCCGAAGCGATCGTGGTGGCGATACGGGTTGTTTCGTTTGTCGTTATCTTCATCATCATGGCGGTCGTGGCCAATACCATGGCCATGACGGCGCGTGAACGCCTCGCTGAATACGCGACCTTGAAAGCGCTGGGGTTTTCCCCTGGCTTCGTCGCCGCACTCGTCTTCGGCGAAGCCATGGCGCTCGCGTTGATCGGTGCGGGACTCGGTATCCTCCTGACGTTTCCAGTGGCGCAAGGATTCGCGGCCTCGCCAGCGGGTGCCGTATTTGCAGTATTCAAAGTCTCTGCGAATACGGTACTCCTGCAGATCGCCTGCGCAGTCGTGGTCGGCGTGGTGGCAGCGCTGGTCCCGGGCTGGCGCAGCGCCAATATCAGGATCGTCGACGGCCTGAGGCATGCAGGATGAGGTGGGACGAATGAAGGTTCCGTTTTCTTATGTATTTCGCAATCTCTGGACGCGAAAACTCACTACCGGGCTGACGGCAGGCGGAATGGCGCTGGTCGCCTTTGTGTTTGCGGCAGTGCTAATGCTTGACGCCGGCCTCAAGCAGACGATGGTTGGCACGGGTAGTTTCGATAACGTGATGTTCATCCGCAAGGCGGCAGAAACAGAAATTCAGAGTGGCGTATCGCGTGATCAGGCATCTCTTATTGAGAGCCTGCCACAGATCGCACGCGATGCGGACGGTCGCGCCATGGTGTCCAAGGAGTCTGTGGTACTGACTTCGTTGATCAAGCGCGGTCAGGACAAACTTTCAAACATTGTCACGCGCGGGCTGCCACCGATGGGTTTAACCCTGCGTCCACAGGTAAAAATACAACGCGGCCGCATGTTTCGGCATGGCTCTTCCGAAATCGTCGTCGGTCGCAGTGTCTTCGAGGAATTCGAGGGCGTGGCCATTGGCCAGTCGCTGCGATTTGCACAGCGCGACTGGCTGGTGGTAGGGATGTTCGATGGCGGCAAGAGTGCGTTTGATTCGGAGGTCTGGGGCGACAGCGAACAGTTAATGCAGGCATTTCGACGACCCAATTACTCGTCCGCCATCGGTCGTCTCGCCGACAGCAATTCCTACGACGCACTCAAGGCTGCCGTCGAGAGCGATATCCGGCTGACCGTCGAGGCCAAGCGCGAACAATTATTCTATGAAGACCAGTCGCGCGCGCTATCGACATTTATTTCGATACTCGGCACCGTGTTGTCGGTCATATTTTCTCTCGGCGCCATGATTGGTGCTGCGATCACCATGTATTCGGCGGTGGCAATGCGTACAGCGGAAATCGGCACTCTGCGGGCACTTGGCTTTCGGCGACCCGCCATTCTCGCGGCGTTTCTGCTGGAATCATTGCTGCTGGCACTGGCAGGCGGCATTGCCGGTTTGCTGTTTGCGACGTTCCTGCAGTTCATCTCGATTTCAACCCTGAATTTCCAGTCGTTTTCGCAGCTCGCTTTTGGTTTTACGCTGACACCGGGCATCGTTGTAAAAACGTTGTTGTTTTCGTTGGTGATGGGATTCGTCGGTGGATTTCTACCTGCGATGGAGGCATCCAGGTTGAAGATTGTGGATGCGTTGCGGGCGGCGTGACTCGTGTTATTGGTGCCGTTGAAAAAGGCGCAAGCAGACTAAATGGAAACTTCCAGATTGTCGATAAGCCGCGTGGTGCCAATGCGCACGGCGGCGAGCACGACCAGCGCGTGATCGCCCATTGAAGGTGGTTGCAGATCGCGCTGGCGGCGAATCGCGACGTAATCGGGCTTCAACCCTCGCGCCGCCAATGCGGTTTGCGCGTTCGTCTCAAGAGCGGCGAAATCACGATCACCCTCCCCTAACGCCGCTTTGACTGCACACAATGCCGAGTAAAGCTGCGGCGCATCCGAGCGCTCCAGTGTGGTCAGATAACCGTTGCGGGACGACAGGGCCAAACCGTCCGCGGCACGCACTGTTTCGGCAAGCTGCATTTCGATGGGCAGATTAAGTTGCTGAACCATGTTGTCGAGTACGCGGCATTGCTGGTAATCTTTTTTGCCGAACACAGCCACCTGCGGCTGCACGATATTGAAAAGTTTGAGTACCACCGTCGCCACGCCGCGATAGTGTCCCGGTCGCACCGCACCCTCGAGCAGATGCTGAATTTCCGGCGGCTCGACCACATAAATCTGTGGCTGCGGATACATTTCCGACTCGTCCGGCACGAATACAACGTCGACGCCGGCGACGCGACATTTGTCGCAATCTTCGCTCAGCGTGCGCGGATACTTGCCGAAATCTTCATGCGGGCCAAACTGCAGCCGGTTGACAAAAATTGAGACCACTACACAACCGTCCTGACTGATGCGGTTGCGCGCAATGCGTGTCAAATCGATGTGCCCTTCATGAAGGCTCCCCATGGTCGGCACAAGACCGATGGTGGCTTCGGTTTTCAGGCGTGCGCGCAGCTCGGTGATCGTGTGAACAATATCCATCGGTAGCCCGTCAGGATGCGTTGATGTACTCGCGCCCGCCGCGCAAGTTCTCGACGCGTTTGATGAGCATCTCCATGTGCTCCCGGTTGTCGGCGAAATTGAACGGATCACTGTTAACGATTAACAATGGCGACTCCCGATAATCGTAGAAATAGCGCGTATAGGACTCGGACAATCGCATCAGATAATCTTCACTGATATTCTTTTCCATCGGTCGCGCACGTCGCTGGATGCGTGTCATCAAATGGCCCACCGAAGCTTGCAGGTAAATGACCAGATCTGGCGTCGGTGCCTGTGGTTTCAAATGATTGTAGAGCTGGGAATACAGGTTGAATTCGTTGTCATCGAGTGTGAGTCTGGCGAACAATGCATCTTTTGCCAGCATGTAATCGGCGATGGTTTTCTTTTCAAATAAATCAGGTTGACGAACCGACGCCAATTGGTTGATGCGCTGAAACAGAAAAAACATTTGCGTCGAAAGCGCGTGCCGCTTCATGTCTCGATAAAACAGCGGCAGGAACGGATTCCCGCTCGGATCCTCCAGCAACAAATCGGCACGGTAATGCTCGGCGAGCAGGCGTGCCAGCGTTGATTTCCCGCAGCCGATCGGCCCTTCCACAACGATATAGCGATACTTCATCGCGTGCGTTTCCTGACTGTTGCGTATCAATTGAAATTTTCTTCTTGGCTACAAGTGAAAAACTCTAGCACTGGAGCGGCTTTCAAGCCGATAGTACCCAGAAGTGCCCGCCAACTGGCGATCTGCGCTTTGGAACTTCTAAAAATCCTAGTCCCGTTCGCCCTGAGCTTGTCGAAGGGTCAATCAGGCCATATTGAATCAATAGGGTAGCCTTTGTGTGCTTCGACAAGCTCAGCACGAACGGTGGTAAATGGAAGTTCCCTTTGGCATGATGGTGGGCGAAATTTTTGCATAATGCTAATTCTCGTCAAGCCGCAGGTGAGTGACCCCAGTGCAATCCAGTGTCGCCAACAATTCTCTGGCGAAACCCTTTCCCGGAATGTTGACGTCCGGTGCAATTTCAACCAATGGCACCAGAACGAATGCGCGTTCGCACATGCGAGGATGCGGGATGGTCAGGCCGCGTTCATTGATTTGCAAATCATCGTAGATGAGGATATCCAGATCCAGGGTTCGCGGTCCATTTCGTTGTTCGCTCAAACTGTTTCTGAGACGCCCGTGTTGCGCCTCGATTGCGTGCAGGCGCGCGAGAAACTCATGCGGCGACAGCATGGTCGCCACGCGCGCGACTGCATTGACAAACGGTGGCTGGTCCATCAGCCCCACCGGGGCAGTCTCATAAAGGGAGGAGACTTTCAGCAACGCCGTTTCAGGCAGTTCCTCGATATCACGCATTGCGCGCTGCACATGCATCGCCGGGTGATCCAGATTGCTGCCGAGCGCAACAAACAAGGTGGCGCGGACGGCAGATAAATTAGCATCAGAAAATGTCACGTTGCCGCATCCGTGGGTGACCCCTGGGCTGCATCCGTTGCACCTTCGCTTCCGCCTTCGCTGCCAGCTTCGG
>JBKJVA010000112.1:0-2601 GCA_046589675.1 Usitatibacteraceae bacterium | reverse complement strand
CCTCGATGTGGCAGCCGCGGCTAAGGTGGTGAAGCAGGATCAAATCGTCGATGAACAGTTCCGCGGCATCATGCGACAGTTGGTGACGTTCATGATGGAAGACCCGCGGACGATATCCGCGTGTATCAATATATTGTTTATCGCCAAGGCGATCGAACGCATTGGTGACCATGCGAAAAACATGTCCGAGTACGTGGTGTATCTGGTGAAAGGCAAGGACGTTCGTCATGTCACCGCCGAGGAATTCGAGCGCGAAACGTCAACGCCTTAAGTGCGGGTAGAGTCCCGACAATAGAAAAATCTTTAATTAACTTTAAGCAGCGGGGGGCACAAAACCCGTGGCCTGATCGGCACCTTCGCCGAAAAAGTGCCGTTGCATTTGCTCCTCCAGATACTTGCGCGCCTTGATGTCGGCGAGGTTCAGGCGATTTTCGTTCACCAGCCGCTTCTGATGTTCCAGCCACTCTTTCCAGGCTTGCTTGGAAACACTTTCATAAAGTTGCTTTCCCAGCGCGCCGGGATAGGGCGGAAAATCGAGACCTTCCGCTTCCATTTTCAATTTGATGCAGTTCACCATTCTTGCCATTTTCTGCTCCATTGTTGATCCGGCACGATGCGGTCTTTACGCATTGTGCCGCATTTCTCACCCGATGCCCCGGCAGAGGGGCGGGGTGAGAGGGTTCGGTCGCTACACGGGCTTTGAATAAATTTTCGAACGCCGGGAGTAGTTATATAAGGCCTGTTTTTCCTGCGGCAACGCCGACACGTCGCTTTCGACGAAACCGCGTTCGACAAACCACTGCGTAGTCTGCGTCGACAACACGAACAACGTCTTGAAACCTTTTTCCTTGGCGCGTTTTTCGACAAAATGCAGGATACGTTCGCCGCGACCGCCATCGCGATAAAAAGGGTTGACCGCCAGACATGCCAATTCAACCGCCTTATCGTTCGGAAACGGGTAGAGCGCCGCGCAACCAATGATTTCATTCTCGTGTTCGAGCACCACAAATCGGTCTATTTCAGTTTCGATCAGGGCTCGATCGCGTTTGACGAGGACCCCAGCGGCGACTAACGGGTCAATTATGCCCATGATGCCGTCGATATCAGCGAGCTTGGCGTCGCGCAAGCGGTCAGGTGCCTCCAGTACCACCATCGTGCCAATACCGTGGTGGGTGAAGAGTTCCATCAACAGTGCACCATCGATGTGGCGACTGATCAGGTGGGCACGTTTAACGCCCTCGCGCACCGCGCGGATCGCGCAGGGGAGGAACAGGCGGATATCCTCAGTCTGGCCGCCATAGCGCACCGAATTGAGCGCTTCCTGCGCCTGAACGGCCGTCAATTCATTAATCAGGCGCTCCTTACTGTCAGTGGCCCCAAGTGTTTCAGTGAGAAAAATAAGCTTTTCTGCCTTCAGCGCGATAGCGACCGAAGTTGCGACATCTTCGAGCGTGCAATTAAAGATGTCACCAGTGGGTGAGAAACCGATCGGTGAGATCAGCACGACTTCGTCGTCGTCAAGCCGGCGCACGATGCCTTCGGTGTCGACCTTGCGCACCTGGCCGGTGTGCATGTAATCGACGCCATCGCGTACGCCGAGTGGTTTGGCGGTGATGAAGTTACCCGACGAGACGCGGATGTCGGCACCTGCCATCGGCGAGTTGGCAAGCTCAGTGGAAAGCGTTGCCTCGATTTCCATCCGCACGATGCCATTGGCCTCTTTCACACACCTGAGCGCAGCATCGTCGGTGACGCGGCGGCCATCGACCAGCCTTGATACAACACCGCGCTGCAAAAGCTGGTCTTCGACCTGCGGACGCGTTCCGTGCACCAGTACCACGCGGATTTCCAGGCTCACCAATACGTTAATGTCGTGGGCAAGTTGCATCATTTCGCCGTCGGTGAGCACCTCGCCACCGAATGCGATAACGATAGTGCGCTCGCCGAATTCATGGATGAACGGCGTCGCGCTACGGAACCACTTGACGAAAGCTTCGAGTTTTTTGGCGTCGTTCTTGGCCATACCAGCCGATGGTGTGAGTGAGGAGAGGGCGAGCGCTATTCTAGCGAGAAGAAGTTGCTTATGCGCGGGGATTTACGCGCTGAGCTGAACTTTATACAAGATCGCCAAAGCAAGCGCCTAGTGCCGCGATGGCGGCAAGTCCAGCCGTTTCGGTGCGCAGTGTACGCGGCCCGAATTTAGCCGGGATGACGCCGTGCGCCACGGCGCGCGTAATTTCTTCACTCGTGAAGCCGCCCTCCGGCCCGATCAGCAGCACGACCGGTTTTGTGGCATCGACGCTGCCCATTAAGGATTTCTCCGCAAGTGGATGCAACAGCACGCTTAGACCCCGAACACTCTTCAACCATTGGTCCAGCGTTTGCACAGCGTGAACGCGTGGCACGCGGTTGCGGCCACATTGTTCGCACGCCGCCACCGCGATAGCCTGCCAATGCAACACGCGTTTTTCGGCGCGCTCGCCTTCGAGTTTCAATGTGCCGCGTGCCGTGGCAATCGGCGCAATGTCGGTTACGCCAAGTTCCACCGCTTTTTGTACGATCAAGTCCATTTTGTCGGCGGTGGCCAGCGCCTGTACCAGC
>JBKJVA010000087.1:0-7419 GCA_046589675.1 Usitatibacteraceae bacterium | reverse complement strand
CATGATGCGCTCGCGCGCGTTGTCGTTGTGTGCGCCGCTGGATTCGATATAAAAACCGGTGCCGCGCTCAATCCGCTTGATGCCCTCCAAGCCACAGTTGTGAACGATATCGGTGGCCTTGGACGCCCAAGGGGAAATGGTGCCGATGCGGGGGATTACCAGAAAAAATTCGCCCGTGCCCGCTGGCGCAACTGGCCCGCCATAGGTTAGAAGCTTTTCCAGCACGCCCTGCTCATGCGCACTCAGCGCGTGGGTCGTTTCGACGAAATGGATAAAGCCGCATTCAACGGATTGAATTCCCGGCTCAGCCGCTTTCAGCGTTGAGAGTATTTTCTCAAGACGAAACGGCGAGAGCGCTTTTGCGCCGCGCAGCGTAAGTATCGGGTGCGAAGTGGGGGAGTCGACGGGCGGGGAATGCATGCGGGGAGAAACATTTGATGCAGGAAAACCAATTATACCGGACGCCCCGCATGCTCTTTGCGGCACCCGTTCATTTCCACTTCAGCGCCACCCGCAGTTGTCGAAACGCGTCGGCAGCCACGCTATCGGACCAGAGCGGAATGATATGCGGCCACCATTTGCGCCATCGCGGATCGTGTGGCAGCGTATAGCGAACGGCGGTGAACCACGGTGACACGAAAGCGCCACTCAAAATTACCCCTTCATCCTCGCGTGCATCCGCCAACCCGGAGGCGATGGCGTAGCGCATACGAATACCCATCTTCGCAGGTTGTGGTGAAGTGACAGCCTGCTCCGATGCAGTATCGAGATCGAAAAGATAAAACGCACTGACTGATCGAATGCTCCTGAGCAAAATCAGGCGCAGGTCCCAAAGAAAGGCCGAGACAAATACCACTGCCAGTGCGGCCCGCAACCAATGTGAAAGCGGCACCAATCCCAATATGCCAAGCGCCACCAGCACGCCCACGCCATTAACGAACAGGTTGATTCTGGAAACCCGCAGCAAGATCCAGCGGGGATCATGCGCGGTACTTTCAGGCACTTGAACTATCGACATGTGATCCAAACTAGAATAACGATGATAAACATGAATATCCTCCCATGAGCGAGCGTTGGCGTTCTGAACTGACCAGACAAGGGGCCCGGTTTTCCGACGGGCGTGTCGTCGCGTTCACGGACAGCCCAGACTTGGGTTTTACAGCATTGCAAGACGGCGCAGTGCTGTGCGATCTTTCGCACCTGGGAATGATCAGCGCCATGGGTGAAGATGCCGCGACATTCCTGCACGGCCAGTTTTGTAACGATGTGCTCGCGCTGGCCGATGGTACCGCCCAATGGAATGGCTGGTGCTCGCCCAAAGGCCGGCTGCTTGTAACTCTGCTCGCGTGGGCGGGCAAGCAGGGGGTTTATCTGTTGCTGCCGCGTTCATTGCAACCGGCGATCCAGAAACGCCTGCAGATGTTTGTATTCCGATCAAAGGTAACACTGAGCGACGAAAGCGGGAACTGGGTTCGTTTTGGCATCGCGGGAGCCAAAGCGGAAGCGCTATTGCTTAGTGTCTCAGGAGCGGTTCCTGCGCATCCAATGTCCACCCTCCACACCGAAACCGGCCGTATCATCAAACTCTCTGCACAGCGTTTCATCGTGGTGGCCAGCCCGGAGAATGCAGTCACACTATGGGGTCGGCTTGCCGGGCAAGCGCTGCCGGTTGGCGCGTCGATTTGGGATTGGCTGTCGATACAACAAGGCATCATTACGGTATTGCCGGAAACGCAGGATGCGTTCGTTCCGCAAATGGCAAATTTTGAGCTGATCGGCGGCGTGAGTTTCAAAAAAGGCTGCTATCCGGGTCAGGAAATTGTTGCCCGTACGCAGTATCGCGGGATACTGAAACGCCGGATGGTGTTGGCCCACGTTGCGCAGGCAACCGCACCGGTCACGGGTGGCAAAATTTTCAGTGCCACCTTTGGCGATCAGGCCGCAGGTGAAGTTGCCAATGTGGCCCCCGCGCCGCAAGGCGGCTTCGATATGCTGGTGGTAGCGCAAATAAACGCGATAAACGACAATAACCTGAAATATGCAGCGCTCGATGGCCCCGACGTCATCATCAAGCCGCTGCCATATGAAGTGCCGATGTCTTCGCCGACGTGAATCTCGCGCCTTGAATCACGCAGGCATTAAATGTGTTTGCGCATTTCCTGATGCGGAATGCCTGCCTCGAAAAACTCGCTGCCGTGCGACAAGAATCCATGTTTAAAATAAAACGGTGCGGCGTGGCTCTGCGAGTGGAGCATAACTTCCGCGAAGCCGCGTTCTTTGGCCGCATCGCAAAGTGCCTTGAGAATTTTCCCGCCGACGCCAGTACTGCGCCAGCATTTCATGACCGCCATACGACCAATACGGGGGACAGGTTGGTGCAATATCAATCTGCCTGTGCCGATCACGTTTCCCGCCGCGTCGCGCACCGCGACGTGAACCCCGCCAGCGTCCAACTCGTCCATAACTATTTCCACAGGCACGTTCTGCTCTTCAACAAAAACATCGGTGCGAATCTTCGTCAGGGCGTCGTGCTGCTGGCTCCATTCGACGATTTGAACGGTATACGGTTGTGTAGGCGTCATGTTTTTATAGGTGGCGAACATTCAAATTGATCGAGGCGCATCATAACCGTGTTTTGCCGATTGTTGATTGACAGTAATCACTTCACATATAAATTCAGGCGATCACCTACCACCTCCTGCATTAAATACATCAGACGTTCGTCTCTGTTCGGAGATTAGTTGGGGAACAGTGTTATGAATTGCGACAGGGTATGGATGCTGCGTGTTGTGTACCGCCGCGCCAGTGGTAAGGCCTCGGCACTATTTCGCTGACGCGTAACGGCTCAGGCCTTCAAGAATCGCTTTCTTGGCCTCTTCAGCATCCACCCATCCCTGCACTTGCACCCATTTTCCGGGTTCAAGATCTTTGTAGTGCTCAAAAAAATGGGTGATCTGCGATTGGGTCAATTCCGGTAAATCGCGCGGCGACTGCACGTTTCGATAAATCGGCGTGAGCTTGTCGATAGGCACGGCCAGCAATTTTTCGTCGTTACCGGCCTCGTCGGTCATTTTCAGCATTCCGACCGGACGGCAGCGCACCACCACGCCGGGAATCAACGGAAAGGGTGTCACCACCAACACATCGACCGGATCGCCGTCGCCGGAAAGCGTGCGCGGAATGTAGCCGTAGTTGCACGGGTAGTGCATTGATGTAGACATAAAGCGGTCGATGAACAAAGCACCCGTGGCCTTGTCCAATTCGTACTTGATAGGGTCACCGTTCATCGGGATTTCGATGACGACATTTATATCATTTGGCACATCGCGGCCGGCATCAACACGATCAAGATTCATGGGGGCTTCTCAAAGGGGAAAAATTGGTTTAGCCTCTAGCTGGGGGTGTAGCTCCCACGCAGTAGAAGTCATACATTTATATTATCGCCGCTCACCCCTATTCCGCCAAGCGGAGAAAGGATACGTACTGTGCAGCATCGGAGCAAGGCTGGTTCACACGGCAAGTCAGTTGCGAAAGCAGGCAAATTGCATCTGGCAATGCCGCTGCTGGACAGAGCCACCAAGGAGGCGCTGGAGCCGGCATTTTCGCTGTTTTCGGCCGAGGCGAAACGCTATCCGCTGATTCTCACCCTCGACCAGAACGGCATCCCGCATCGCTGGGTGACCTGGCAGCACGCCGTCTGGTATTACGCCAAGGCACGCGTTGCGTGGGAAACTGGTTCGGAAGCATTCACGGTCAACGGTGGCAAGAGCCGCGATACCGGCGAAGTCTCCACCTGCAGCGCCGCTTCGATTATCGCCATCCGCGGCAAAGCGATGGCAATGAAGAGTTTCAATCAGGTTCCGCCATTGAATAATCGTGAGCTGTTCCACCGTGACCGCCACGTCTGTGGCTACTGCGGCGGAATTTTCTCGCACTCAAAATTAACCCGCGACCACATTATTCCGTATTCACGTCGCGGCCTGGACACTTGGATGAATGTGGTAGCCGCCTGCCGATCCTGCAACGAGCGAAAAGGCAGCCGCCTTCCGGAAGAGGCGCACATGGAACTGGTGTACGCACCGTACGTGCCGAACCGCGCGGAGTTTCTGATCCTCGCCAATCGCCGCATACTCGCCGATCAGATGGAGTTTCTGAAGCAGCATGTGAGCGCGCAGAGTCGGGTACATTTGAGTTGAGTTGTTGCACGCTGCGACGTCGGCATAGCTAAATCCCGCTTTCATTTCTCACACGACATCATCGGGGAATAATCCGCTTTTGACCATTTCAAGAAAAATCGGATTTCTCTTTTTGCTCGAAATGACAGCCTGTGTAACTTTTGCGTAGATCAGCCACCGGCGCGGCTCACCGGGACAAAATGCCTTGACATCCCCGCCAAATCTAGACTTTCACTAGTTAATTTCCGCGCCGCTCCAACAACATCGCATCGCCATAACTGAAAAACCGATAGCGCCCGGCTACCGCATGCGCGTATGCGCGCTGGATATTTTCTGTTCCCGCAAATGCCGACACCAACATCATCAAGGTCGATTTCGGCAGATGAAAATTGGTGATCAGCCGGTCGACGACGCGAAACCGGTAGCCAGGTGTAATCATGATCCGCGTCTCGGCAGTTTCGGCCTGCAGGGTGCCACTGCGGGACGCCGCCTCAAGCGTGCGCATGCTGGTAGTGCCGACGGCGATGACGCGTCCGCCAGCTGCTTTGGTGCGAAGGATTGCTGCCACTGTTTCCGGCGGCAGGTGATACCACTCGCTGTGCATGATGTGTTTGGATATGTCATCGTCGCGTACCGGTTGAAAAGTACCCGCCCCTACGTGCAGCGTGACATACGCGAGTGAGACGCCTTTCACGCGCAGCGTGGAAAGGATCGCTTCATCAAAATGTAAGCCCGCTGTCGGTGCCGCGACAGAACCAGCGTGCTTGGCGTAAACGGTCTGATAACGCCGCTCATCATCACTATCGGCTTGATGCGTGATGTAGGGAGGTAATGGCACTTCACCATGGCGATGCAGGATTTCGTGCACGCCGAGGTCGCCTTCAAAGTGCAGCTCGAATAAATCATCCACGCGCGCCACCATCGTCGCCACCACGTCGGCGGCGAACATGATTCGACTACCCGGTTTGGGTGACTTCGAGGCGCGCACATGCGCGAGCGCAGTTTTGCCATCCGCCATCACGCGCTCGACCAACACCTCGGCACTGCCGCCGGTTTCCTTGCGCCCATGCAGGCGCGCCTTGATGACTTTGGTGTCATTGAAAACGAGGATGTCGTTTGGCGCGACCAGCGAGGCCAAATTGGTAAACTGCCGATCCTCAATCACGCCGGTATTGCCATCAACGTGCAGCAGACGGCTTCCCGTCCGCTCGATGGCGGGATGTTGCGCGATCAGTTGCTCGGGCAGGTGGTAGTCGAAATCGGAGAGTTGCATATTGCGGGCGACGGGAGAAATGCCGCGAAGATTACGCTATAATTCGCCTCCTACCAAATCGTTGATTTAACGATACAGAATATTGCCGGGATGGCGGAACTGGTAGACGCACGGGACTCAAAATCCCGCGCCTGCAAGGGCGTGCCGGTTCGATTCCGGCTCTCGGTACCAAATTAAAAAGTCCACCTCGGTGGGCTTTTTTAATTTGATAGCGCGAGCCGGATGAGAATCGTCACTCCGGTTCCACTAAGCAGATGCCGGGGGCATGTGCTTGGACGTTTGCAGCCACCGCTGCAAACGGTGCTGAGCCGCACTGCGGCGAAACATGGTCGGATCGACTAAGCGATACGGCCACATTCCGGCTCTCGGTACCAAATTAAAAAGTCCACCTCGGTGGGCTTTTTTAATTTGATGACGCGAGCCGGATGTGAATCGTCACGCCGGATCGCCTCCAGCGTCATCTGCACGCATGGGTTTACTCCATCTGGTGCGCGCAGAGGCATCCTTGCAAATTAAAGCATTACCTTTTAATTAACAAGGATGAAAAAACGTGATCTGGAACCCATCCTGCACGTGTCGTTACGGCGATTTCCGGTGGTCGCGCTGTTCGGCCCCCGGCAGTTGGGCAAAACCCCGCTTGCCAGAACAGTCGCGCGCAGTTCCGATGGCGCGATTTATCGCCACCTGACGCGGCCAGGTTAAGCGATCCCGAGCTCTATCTGGAGCCGCTCGCAAAGCGAGCTGGTTATCCTCGACGAGATACAGCACCGACCTGAACTGTTTCCCGCGCTGCGCAGCCTCGTGGATGCAAGGCGCGCGAACGGCCGTTTCCTGATACTCGGGTCGGCATCACCTGACTGACCCTGTAAGCTTTCGTTAATTAACGCTGGCCCCTTATCATGGCCGACGGCAAACTTTACCTGACCGATGTCGCCACCACCGAGACACTCCCGCGCCTCGTACAATCCGTCCAAGCCCGAAAGTCGGCCAATATCAAATGCTCCACTTGCGAGCCGTATAGTTACGCTATACAATCATTTGCATGATCAAGTCTTTCCGGCATAAGGGTCTCGCCACTTTTTTCGCAACGGGCAGCAAGGCCGGCATTCAGGCTCTACATGCGAAGCGGCTGAACCTTCAACTGGCGAAGTTGGATTCCGCGCAAATGGCTGAAGACATGAACTTGCCGGGCTGGAAATTGCATCCGCTCAGGGGAGACTTGAGAAATCACTGGGCGGTGTGGGTCGATCAGAATTGGCGCATGACGTTCAAGTTTGAAAACGGGCACGCGATCCTGGTCGATTATCGCGACTATCACTAAGGAAACATCATGACCAAAATGCACAACCCACCCCACCCCGGCGAAGTGCTGCGCGACGGCGTATTTACCGATACCGGCATTTCCGTCACTGATTTTGCCGGGCACCTTGGCGTGACCCGCGTTGCGCTTTCACGCGTATTGAATTCCAAGGCTGGCATTAGTGCCGACATGGCATTGCGTCTGGCTGCCGCACTCGGTGGCAGCGCGCAATCATGGCTGCACATGCAGGCCAATTACGATCTGTGGTGGGCCGAGAAGTCACTCCGGCGGGAAGTCGCCAAGATCGCACCTCTGACGCTGGCAGCACCGCTTCAGGCCCGTTGACGCAGCCGCGCCGTTTCACGCGCCTATTCAACGCCTTCTGTACGGCCGCCAAATAAAATATTTAACACTGGCACTGGCGCGCCTCACAAGGCACAAATGTCTGAAAAGCCGCACCAGATGGCGTTCTGCGCTTATTTGTTGAATGGAATGCACAAGCTTGGGATCAATCGATACTGACCCTATTGATACTCTATTGATACTGCTATTGATAAGCACTCCAGAGGGTAAATTCATGTCCACTCTCATCGCAATCGGTCACATTGTCGGCGCGATCATAGTTCACCAGGCATTTGGCATAGGCATTGTGACGCTTGCCGTGTGGGAGA
>JBKJVA010000333.1:0-6267 GCA_046589675.1 Usitatibacteraceae bacterium | reverse complement strand
TAGGCGACCGGACCGCACCATGCCGCGTTGAATGATTTCAGCCAGCATCAGCGGATCGATATTGCCCCCGCACAGCACCAATCCCACGTGCTTCCCGGCAAAACGCGCCCGATGTTTCAGCAATGCCGCCAGTGACGCCGCGCCGGCGCCTTCTACCACGGTCTTCTCGATTTCAAGCAGCATCACCATGGCTTCTTCAATATCACCTTCATCGACCAACACGATATCGGAAACCAGTTTTTCAACAATGGCGCGCGTGATTCTGCCCGGCTCCTTCACGGCGATGCCTTCGGCAATCGTCGACAGACCGAAAGTGGCAACCGCACCGTTGAGCGCCGCCATCATCGAAGGAAAGTGCACCGTTTCCACCCCCACGATATCGATGCCCGGTTTGAGCGTTTTTGCAGCGATGGCCATGCCGCTGATCAATCCACCGCCGCCGATGGCCACGCAAAGCATATCGAGCTGCGGGAAGGATTCGAGCATTTCGAGGGCGATGGTGCCCTGACCGGCGATGACCTTTTCATCATCGTAAGGATGCACGAACGCCAGCTCTCGTTCGGTCGCCAATTGCAGCGCATGTACTTTGGCCTCATCAAAATTATCGCCAAAGAGAACCACCTCAGCACCATGGCGCTGTGTCATTTCAACTTTCACGTTCGGTGTGAACTTCGGCATGACGATGGTGCTGGGGATTCCCAATCTGGTGGCGTGATAAGACACACCCTGCGCGTGATTACCGGCAGAAGCAGCGATGACGCCGCTTTTCTTTTGTGCAGCGCTGAGTGACATCAGCTTGTTCAGGGCACCGCGCTCCTTGAAACTCGCGGTAAATTGCAAATTTTCAAACTTGAGATAAACCTCAGCGCCGGTAATTTCCGACAGCGTCCGTGAGTACATGCAGGGTGAATTGGCGACGTGTCCTTTCAGCACTTCACGGGCTGCCTCGATGTCGGTCAGTGAGATAGTTGTCATCGTCGACTACTGTAAAAACTGATAATCCACATCCGGCTTACGACCGGAAATCAAATCGGCCAGTGCACGCCCGGATCCACATCCTTCTGTCCAGCCGAGTGTGCCATGGCCGGTATTGAGAAACAGATTGGGAATGCGGGTGCGTCCGATGAGGGGGCAATTAGACGGCGTCGCCGGCCGCAGCCCTGTCCAAAATACTGGGTTATCGTAATCAGCCGCATTCGGGAACAGTTCGCGCGCGCGTTTCACGAGCGCTTCGGTACGCACCAGCGACAGATGCGTGCTGTATCCATCGAGTTCGGCAGTACCCGCAATGCGCATGCGATTGCCGATTCGCGAAAATACAATCTTCATAGCTTCATCGGTCAGGCTTACCATCGGCGCACCTTCATAGCCCTCGGTCGATAGCGTCGCCGAATAGCCCTTGGCTGGATAGACGGGAATAGTGATACCGATTGGCTTCAACATCAGGTAGCTGTAACTACCCATCGCGCACACATATACGTCGGCGCTATCGGTTTCGGTATGACCAGTCGAATGACGCAGCCGCACGCCGCTGATTTTTCCTTCGTCGGTCTCGATGGCTTCCACCATCGCGCCATATTTGAATGTCACCCCTTTGTCGCGACACAGCGTGGCGAGATTTTGTGTGAATTTGAACGCATCGCCCGATTCATCCGTTGGTGCGTAAGTCGCACCGGCGAGGCGATCACGGATATGCTGCAAGGCTGGCTCGATCGCAATCGCTTCCTCCACCGTCTTCACGTCGCGCTCGATACCGTACTGGCGCAGCAGCACGGACGCCAATTTGCCCTCTTCAAAATCAGCTTTGCTTGTGTAGAACTGCAGAATGCCGCGCGTCAGATGATCGTATTCGATAGCGGTTTCCTGACGCAATTCCTGCAAGGCCTGGCGGCTGTACAAACCCAGGTTAACCATCTCGCGGATGTTGTGTCGAAAGCGCCACGGCAGACACTCGATCATGAAGCGCATGCCCCAGGAAAGCTGGTGCCATTCTAATTTGGGACGAAATAGCAGCGGCGCATCATCGTGTGTGAGCCATTTCAGCACCTTGAACGGTGCGGAAGGATTTGCCCATGGTTCCGATTGCGAGACGGAAATCTGCGCACCGTTGGCGAAACTGGTTTCGAGCCCCGCACCCGGCTGGCGATCAATCACCGTCACTTCATGGCCACACTTGGCGAGATACCACGCGCTCGCGGTTCCCACGATGCCGGCACCCATCACGATGACCTTCATTTGCCGCTCCATTGCCAAAAAACGTGTAACGGGTGGATCCACATCGTACTCTGGGCCCCTTAACCCCGAACAACGCCGCGAAGTCTATTGCTTTGCGTTACCATTGTCAAAAATCACCGGTACTTTTCGATGCAAAAGAACCTAGACGCATTTGTGCAATCCGCTTGCGCTTTCGACCCGGCGGATACCCTATTGCCGTTTACGGTCGAAGGTGTACTCGCGGGCTGGATGAAACGATCTTTTGCCGAGCACCTCCGCGAATGGCCCCAATATTTTTCTGTACGCCCTCGCGGCGTTGGCATGCTGGGCGATTTTGAGACAGCTGAGCATCGCAGCGTGGCAATTGCTGAAGTGGTCGAAACACTCGCGACGCAAACCGTGATCAATGGTTGGCGCGATGAACTCGTGACAGTCGCGGAAACTTTCTATTCGCCGGTGTTATTTCATATCGAGCGCGCCGCGTCGCGCCACTTCGGCTTGACCATGCACGCCTCGCACCTGAACGGCCTTACCGCAAGGAACGGCGAGCCACACATGTGGATTGCGCAGCGCGCTGCCAACAAATCTGTCGATCCCGACAAGCTCGATAACCTTGCAGCCGGACGCATCTCGCGCGGAATGAAGCCCTTCGACACCCTGGTGAAAGAGAGCTTCGAAGAGGCCGGTATCCCGCCGGAACTTGCCAAAACAGCCAAAGGCGCGGGTGTGGTGCGCTGCAAACGCGAAGTCGAGGAAGGCATGCACCACGAACTTATGTTTGTTCACGACATCATCCTTCCTGAAAGCTTTGTGCCACACAATCAGGACGGCGAAGTCAGCGGCTTCGAGTGTGTTCCGATTACAAAAATGATGCAACGCCTGGAAGGAAATCCTGACGAGTTTACCGTCGATGCCGTACTGGTAGCGCTCGACTGCCTCATCCGCCGAGGGTACTTCACGTCGGAGCGCCACGACTATCTGGAAATCATCCACGCCTTGCGGCCCTGACGTCTTGCCTGACGCAACGGTAGTTCTGGCGCGGTGATTACGTGTTTTTTAGGCTTGCAAGCCCACACCAATGCCTGATTTACGCATTTATTGCATCACAGACTAATTGAGCATCGACGCCTTAGCCCTTGTCGTCATCGCCGCTGTCCTTCATGCTGGCTGGAACTTTCTATTAAAAAAATGCGGCGGTGGTATCGGGGTACTCACGCTCTCCGCCATTGTTGCCACGGTGGCGCTGACACCTTTCTCGTTATTGCTGATTTTCGCCACCAGTTTCACGTTTACGCCGACAATGATTGGCGTCATCCTCGGCAGTGGCGTGCTGCACCTAATTTACTTCCTCCTGCTTGATCGCGCGTACCGTTCCGGCGGCGATTTGTCGGTCGTCTATCCATTGGCGCGTGCGACCGGGCCGCTACTCACGATAATCGTTGCCACACTGGTATTCGGCGAACGCATGTCGGCTTTGGCGCTGGCCGGTGCAGTGCTGATAGGGGTTTCCGCGCTGCTGCTCACCGGTAACCCCGCCAAACTTTTCAGCAGGGAAGCCAGCGCCGGTGCTGGCTTCGCTCTGCTGTGCGGATGCATGATTGCGACCTATACGGTGTGGGATAAGCAGGCTGTAGCGGTGTTGCTGATTCCGCCTGTCGTATTCGATTGGGGTGCCAATCTTTCACGTATCGCGATGCTCACGCCAATGGCAATGCGGCGCGAACCGGGTGCGATCAGCCGTGCATGGCGCGATCACCGCAAGACCGTCATCGCCATCGGCGTGCTGAGCCCACTATCGTACATTCTGGTATTAACAGCGATGGTGTTCACGCCGGTCAGTTACGTCGCACCTGCGCGCGAGTTGTCGATCCTGTTTGCCGCCCTGCTCGGTGCACATGCATTGAAGGAAGGCGACGCCACGCGCCGCACGGTTGCGGCACTCGGCATGGTGTTGGGAATAAGCGGATTGGCGCTCGGATAACGGCCTGATGAAAAAAACCTTCGGGGTAGTCCGCCGAAGCACGAGAGGTGACGAACGTCGACGGTGGGGGCACTCCACGCATTCACGGGTGGATCCGCATTGCAGACCTGGTCTCATGCACCCACAGCCATACCAGCCAGCCTGTGCGTGGTTACGTCCCTGCCAGTGGATTCTTCGGATCGTCCCAACTCCTCGGGTCTTCCAGTGGTTCCATGTGAATCAGCACTTCCACGTGGGGTGCTTGCACAAACAATTCATTTTCGATTCGCTCAACCAGATCGTGGCCTTCACGAACACTCATCGTGCCGGGCACCAATACGTGGACGTCGGCAAAATGTTTGCGTCCCGCCTGACGCGTGCGCAACGCGTGGTAGTCACAACCCTGGTGCCGTAGCGAATCCAGTACCCGTACGATGGCCGCGCGTTCAGCGTCGGGAATTGCTTTGTCCATGAGTCCATCGAACGACCGCTTGATCAATACGCCACCGGTCCACAGTATTTGCATTGCAACGGCAATTGCAACGATGGGGTCAAGACGCCACCAACCGGTGATCGGCACCAGCAGCACCGCGATAATCACGCCGACCGTGGTCCAGACGTCGGTAAGCAGATGATGCGCATCGGCTTCCAGTGTTATCGAGCGGTGCGCGCGTGCCCCCCTCAAGAGAAACCACGCGCACAACGCATTGGCTATCGCCGCCATCACCGAAAGTACGATACCCAAACCCAGCGGCCCCAGCGGCTGCGGATCGAGCAAGCGTGGCAAGGCGCTGACAACGATGGCGATCGCCGCGACAAAAATAAGTCCGCCCTCTATGCCGCTGGAAAAATATTCGGCCTTCTCGTGGCCGAAGTTATGATCGGCATCGCTGCCGCCGGCGATATAGTGCAGCGTCCAAAGCGCTATGATCGCCGCGGCCAGATTGACCAACGATTCAATCGCATCCGACAAAAGACCGACCGATCCGGTGATCCACCATGCGCCGAATTTGAGCGCAATCGTCACCAGCGACGTGGCCACCGACACCCAGGCATAAAACGTTGGTGAATGCACGGCAGCGTTCATACTTGCTCGACTGCTTTGATCCGAAACGACCGTTGACGCGAGCGGTTGGGAGACATGCCTGATTTTAGGGCGAAATCAAAAAAAATCAAAACAATCAGTTGCGAAATTATCGATGTGGGGATGAGTTGCGCAACAAGGGGAGCATAGCAATTGACCGCAACCTCACCAATGCAGCCGAACCGGTCGCACGCCTCGCGCCGTCTAAGGAACGTCGGCGTTCTCACGGTAAGAAATTGATTCTTCAATCCCAACACGCGCGCATGAGGACGAGTTTGGCTCGAGCGCATCGCCACTTTCTATTGCTCGTCAGTATTCGCCTACAGTCCAGCGGACAAACCTCCTACACAGGTACAGGTGTAAGCCTTGCCTTGGAACGGAGCAATGCCGAGTAGGCTTCAGTTGCTGTAAATGCATCTGAAACTGTATATCGTCATACACGTTTGGCGCACGCATTGTTGACCGGTCTCTTGCAATCACTCATGACCAGCACCAATGAGACCCGTGTCTGACCCCATTTGGGCTCAAATAAGAGGAAAAGAAAACTAACAAATTTGTAAGCTTATTTAACTCAAAGGAAATAATAATGAAACCAACAAAAAGCGCTTTTAAACTGCGAAATCGGTCTATGGCAATAATGCTTGCCGCCATTGCGTTCGCCGCTTCATCGGCCGCGATGGCCGGCCAGGCACCCGTTAACCTTGGCGCTGCAGGTACTTTCGCAATTCTGTCAAAAACTGGCGTGACCAACGTTTATGCATCTGCGGTGACGGGAAATGTAGGGTCCAGTCCAATCACCGGTGCGGCGATTCTGGTGACATGTACAGAAGTGTCCGGGACAATTTTCTCGGTCGATGCGGCAGGTCCTCTTCCGTGCACAGTCAATGCCGCTCCATTCCTGACCTCGGCTGTTCTCGACATGGAAGCTGCGTACCTGGATGCTGAAGGACGTTCATCGCCCGATTTTACGGAAGTGGGTGCCGGCGAGATTGGCGGATTGACACTCTCT
>JBKJVA010000110.1:0-5811 GCA_046589675.1 Usitatibacteraceae bacterium | reverse complement strand
TGACATGCTGGAGCAGGATAAAGAGACTGGAAAATATCGTCTCGGTCTGGCACTCTTTGAACTCGGCGCACGCGTTCGCCGCAAGATGAATGTGTTCAACGAAGCACAATTCGCGCTGAAAGAGTTGGTCGATAAGACCGGCGAAACTGCCCATCTCACCGTACTCGACCATGCCAGCGTACTGTTTCTTTATAAAGTTGAGAGTCGCCAGGCTATCCGCATGAAATCTGTTCTGGGCGCGCGCGTCCCGGCGCACTCAAGCGCCGATGGCAAGGCGCTGCTTGCTTATCAGACCAACGACATGGTCGAGTCGATCGCGGTCAATGGTTTGGCTGCAATAACACCGAAAACCATTACGGAACTCAGTCTGTTGATGACCGATCTGGCGCAGGTGCGTGCACGTGGCTACGCGCTCGACGATGAAGAAACCGAGATCGGTTTGCGTGCCATTGCGGCACCCATCCGTGACAGTAGCGGCGAGGTGGTGGCCGCGATTAGCGTCGCTGGCCCTATTCAGCGCATGACCAAGAAAGTCGTGCTTTCTTTTGCGCCCAAGGTGGTTGCTGCAGCCGAGGCGATTTCAGCGCGTCTTGGCTATTCTTCGCGGCACGCGCTACGTCTGCAGCGGTTCGTCTAGACAGACTCCATCCGGCCTGGGGTTTTCCAAACTATGTCACTGATAAAAATTGTCGATAGCAATATCGAGTTCGAATGCGGGGCCGACGATACCATCACACGAGCCGCCCTGCGCGCCGGTCTTGGCATGCCCTACGAGTGCAATGTGGGCTCCTGCGGTACCTGTAAGTTCGAGTTGATCGACGGTGCCATTGATTCGGCATGGCCAGATGCGCCGGCGCTATCGGAACGTGATCGTTCCAAAAACCGGGTGCTGGGCTGTCAGGCACATCCGAAAAGCGATTGCACGATCAAGCTTCGCCTTGCCGATCAATATTTGCCCTTGCATCGGCCGCAGCGTTTTGTGGCTGCGCTGGCAGCGATGCGCGACATCACGCACGATATTCGTGAGTTCCACCTGCAGACTGACAAGTCGCTGCCGTTTTTGCCGGGTCAGTACGCCCTGCTTTCCCTGCCAGGTGTGGCCGGGCAAAGAGCTTATTCGATGAGCAATGTCGTATACGGCGCTGGAGCCGAGTTGTGGCAATTCCAGATTAAGCGCGTGCCAGGCGGGCAGGGTACCAGCGTGTTGTTCGAACAGATGCGTATCGATGATCGGCTGTGGATCGATGGGCCGTTTGGTAGCGGCTATCTGCGTGAAGACAGTCCGCGTGATGTCATTTGCATAGCCGGCGGGTCGGGTATTTCGCCAATGCTGTCGATTGCCCGCGCGATGATGCACAGTCCGGCGATGGCAGCGCGCAAACTGCATTTCTTTTACGGTGGCCGTGCGCAGCGCGATATTTGCGGCGAAGCAGACCTGCGCGAACTGCCCGGATTCGCAGAACGGGTATTTTATTATCCTTCGCTGTCGATGCCGGACGTCGCTGACAACTGGCGTGGTTACGTTGGCTTTGTTCACGAGCATGTTTTGCCCACAATAGGTGGTGTGCCGGCAGACTTTGAATTTTATTTTGCTGGCCCGGCGGTTATGACGCAGGCCACTCAGCGCCTTCTGATGCAAAACAAAGTGCCATTATCGCAGATGCACTTTGACCAGTTTTATTGACCATTGGATTGAAGTTATTGCGTGATTCCCTTCCAACCAACGGGTGTTCGCGATCTTGGTCTGGATGGGTGACTTCATAAGGAAATAAGATGTCGAAACTGAAATTGTCGTTTGGCTGCTGGAATTATGATCGGACACGCGCCTTGATGGATGGGCGCGTGCAAGCCGATGGCATCGACCTGAATTACCTGAATATGCCGGTTGAAGAAACCTTCTTCCGCATGCTCCGCCATAAAGAATTCGAAGTCGCGGAAATGTCCCTGTCCTCGTACACCGTGTCGTTGTTTTCGGAAGCCAGGCCATTTATCGCGATTCCGATTTTCCCCTCGCGATTCTTCAGGCATTCGTGCATATATGTGAATGCCGCATCGGGCATCAGAGAGCCGAAGGACCTGATCGGCAAGCGCGTAGGTAATCCTGAATATCAGATGACCGCCCCAGCCTGGATACGCGGCATTCTGCAGGACGAGTACCAGGTAGCCGTGGATAGCGTTACTTATTTCACCGGTGGCGAAGAGGAGCCTGGACGACCTGAAAAGCTCAAGCTCGATTTACCGCCCAACATCAAGGTCGAGCGCATCGGTGCCGACCAGACACTTTCGTCGATGCTTGCCAATGGCGAAATTGATGCGCTGTACACGGCCCGCATGCCGTCGTCCTATTTGAGCAGTGGCGGTAAGGTAAAGCGGCTTTTTGAAAGCTATGTCGGTGTCGAAAAGGCCTATTATCGCAAAACAAAAATCTTTCCAATCATGCACACCGTGGTGATCCGGCGCGATGTCTATGAACAAAACCGCTGGGTGGCGCAATCACTGTACAAGGCATTCTGTCAGGCGCAGGCTGAGACTTACAAAGACCTGTATGAAACCGCCGCACTCAAGGCGATGCTGCCGTGGCTGACCGCGCACGTTGAGGAAGCACGCGCCGAAATGGGCGATGACTTCTGGCCCTATGGACTGGAAAAAAATCACGCCACTCTCGACACCTTTCTGCGCTATTCCTTCGAGCAGGGTTTGTCGAAGCGCAAGCTGAATCCTGAAGACTTGTTCGCGCCTGAGTCGCTGGAAGCGTTCAAGATCTGAACGTCATGGAATACGCCGCATGAACGACAGTACAAAAAAATCCGACAGAAAGTCGCATACGATCAGCGACCATCAGTACGGGGAGGATTTTTATCATTCTCACGATGATGAGGAATTTCCCGATCATGATCATGATGACTTCGCCGATGATGGATCGATCGAAAATAACCCGATATGGATTGCCGATAACGTCACGTTGGTCAGTGTCGGTATCGATATCGGTTCATCCGGCACCCAGGTTGTATTTTCCCGACTCGCGCTACGTCGGCGTGGTGAAGATCTATCCAGCCGTTATATCGTTGAATCACGCGACACGATTTATCAGTCGCCGGTCGCACTGACGCCGTATCAGAGCGAGACCCGCATCGACGAGCACGCGCTGGGCGCGATTATCGATCAGGCCTATGCTGCCGCCAAGCTTCATCCCGACGATATCGACGCTGGTGTGGTGATTTTGACTGGTGAGGCCTTGCGTCGCGAAAATGCCGAGGCAATTGCCGGCGTGATCGCCGAGCAGGGCGGGGAGTTTGTCTGTGCCACCGCCGGCCATCACATGGAGTCCATGCTGGCGGCCTATGGCTCGGGGGCGGCCAAGGCTTCCCACGAGAGCGGAAAACGCATACTGAATATTGATATTGGTGGTGGAACCACCAAGCTCGCGCTCGTCGAAAAAGGCAAGGTACTGCATACCGCCGCAGTGCATATTGGCGGCAGACTGCTGGTGGTGGATGACGATAATCGCATTACACGGCTGGACCCTACAGGGAAATATCATGCCAAGCTGGCGGGATTTGACTGGAAACTGGGTGATGTCATAACTCGCGACCAGATGGTGAAGGTGGCTGATGGCATGGCCAATGCATTGCTTGTTGCCATCTACGGGGATGAATTGCCCAATAGCATTTTGCAGATGTATCTGACGGACCGGTTGCCACATCTGGGCGCGGTTTCCGGCGTTATGTTTTCGGGCGGCGTTGGCGAGTATGTTTATGATCGTGAGCCCCGCGACTTTGGTGATCTGGGAAAATTGCTCGGGGCGGCGGTTCGCCAAAAACTGTCGTCGGGTGGGTTCCCGTGGGAATTGCTACCCGCTGGCGAGTGTATTCGCGCTACAGCGCTGGGCGCATCTGAATACAGTGTGCAGCTGAGCGGAAACACGACCTACATCTCAAATCCGGCGGAGCTGTTGCCTCGCCGCAATTTGCAGGTGCTAACGCCAAGCTACGAGTTCGGACCGGAAATTATTCCAGCCGATGTGACTGCCGCCATCAAACGCCATTACAAGGCTTTTGATCTGATAGAGGGCGAGGCTGAGGTTGCGCTGGCGTTTCGCTGGCGCGGCGCACCCTCGTACCAACGCATATTTGCGTTTGCCCAAGGCATCGTAGCCGGCATGGAACAAACGTTGGCCCGGCGCGCACCGCTGTTCGTGGTGCTCGATGGGGATATCGCGCAGACGCTTGGCAAGTTGTTGCGTGAGGAACTTAATATCGAAAGCAACATTTTGGTCATCGATGGCGTGACGCTATGGGATTTCGATTACATCGATCTGGGGCGGATCCGCATGCCATCTTTTACGGTCCCGGTTACGGTCAAGTCCTTGGTGTTCAACGAGGATCCACGAGCACTTCGCCGACATGAACATGGTCACAGTCACGGTCACGGACATCAACATCACCACCACGATGAAAAGGGACACAACCATGAATAAATCCTGGACACACCAATACAGGTACGTGCGTCATTGGCTTACGTTGGCAATCTGTGCACTCATCACAAATCTTGCGTCGTTCACTGTCTATGCGATCGAGGCAAGCCGTGACGTGACAATGGCAGCGGATCTCAAAGGCCATGATCGCGGCGAGCGACTGCTCGCCAAGGCGCGTGCAGAGGGTACGCTTAACCTTTATGCCACCATGGGACAGGAGCAAATCAGCGCACTGGCGGCAGAATTTGAAAAAAAATACGCCATCAAGGTAAACATCTGGCGCGCAAATTCGGAGAGCGTCTTGCGTCGCGCCGTTACCGAGGCCAAGGGTGCACGTTTTGAAGTGGATGTGATTGAAAGCAATGGCTTTGAGCTGGAATCGTTGCACTTTGAACAATTGATCCAGCCGCTTGAAACGCCCTTCGCCGCGCAGATGATCGCCGAAGCACAGCCTGCACATCGCGCCTGGATCGGCAACCGTGCGAACCTGTTCGTATTCGCTTTCAATACGCAAAAGGTTCGTCGCGACGAGCTTCCAAAAACCTACACCGATCTTCTCGACCCGCGCTGGAAAGGCAAGCTTGCGGCCGAGGCGGACAACATCGACTGGTTTTTTACGGTCGCACGCGAGCTGGGTGAAGAGCGCGCCAGCAAATTATTCAGCGATATTGTGCGTGTCAATGGATTGCAAATACGCAAGGGTCATCCGTTGCTCGCCACCCTGGCAGCGTCTGGCGAAGTCACGGCCGTCACCGCCACCTATAATTATTTTATTGACAAGTTGCGCAAGGAGAAATCGGCACCGGTCGACTGGGTCGCGGTGTCACCGGCGGTCGCGCGCATTAGCGGGTTGGCGTTGTCGCGCCGCGCGCCACATCCTTACGCCGCCATGTTGTTCATTGATTTCATGTTGTCGGATGCGCAGCGGATGTTGCCTGCGATGGACCTCATTCCGGCCAGCCGCGCAGAGAAAGGGCTTCCGGGAGGGGTCGACTGGAAGTTTGTCGATCCGGCCCAACTCGTCAAAGAAAGCGAAAAATGGAACCGTTTGTATCAGCAAGTCTTTGTTGGTTCGGCACGATGATGTCTTTTCGCATCGTGCCGCATTTCTCACCCTCTTCTTTGGGAGAGGGCCGTGGTTTAGCGGGGAATTCGAGCGGCATGCTGTTCGCCCGCGAAACGGTGGCCCGATGCAGCGGGCCACGCGCACTGCAAGTGGAGGGGAACCGGCTCAAGACCTTGCGTGCCGGTTCAAGCGCGCGCTGAGTTAACAATCATGGAGGCAACGATGCAGACCGGGCAATCCACGCAGCAGCTCAAGCAATCGCTCGCAGACG
>JBKJVA010000305.1:0-10605 GCA_046589675.1 Usitatibacteraceae bacterium | reverse complement strand
TTGAAAATCACGTCTTCCATTTTTTCGCCGCGCAGATGTTTGGCCGACGACTCACCAAGCACCCAGCGCACCGCATCGATTACGTTTGATTTACCACAGCCATTTGGGCCGACCACGCCGACGAGTTGACCGGGAACCAGAATCGATGTGGGATCGACAAAAGATTTGAAACCGGCAAGTTTTATTTGTGTAAGGCGCACTCGTTTTCCTGTTTTCGCATCAGCGGCAGATTTCTCACCGCTCAAATTGCACAAAACCCGTCGCAACGTGATGCCGGACGGGTTTAGCCTGCACAATTCACGGGGCGGCCCAGCAGGCTTGCATCCGTGACTTCAGCCAATTGTTTCACGGTATCTACAACAAACCAATATTGCTCTTTGGACCTGCGCATTCGATGGCGGGCGCATTTTCGTTCTCTTTGTCACCAATAGCGATGCTGCCAGCTTCGCAGTCGAATCAAAAATCATTCACCCATCCACCCATCCTCGAACGCGTCCCCATGAAACATGCAGGCTAGTGAAATACAATGGCAATGATTTTAACGTAACGACATAGCCAAAACCATGAAGCTGCCGCGAAAAACACATTCCACCCCAGAAGCCCTTGCTAAGTCATTGAGGGATAAAGAAACGTCCAAGGGTCCTACAAACTTGGGTGGCAAGCCGACCACCCCCCCTAGGAGAACGCTGGAAACATTTCCCAATCCCCAGCCGAAACGCGATTTCGTCATCCACATGCAGATTCCTGAATTCACCTGCCTCTGCCCGATCACCGGCCAACCCGATTTTGCCACGCTTTATCTCGACTACATTCCGGAAACGCGGTGTGTGGAGTTGAAAAGCCTGAAACTCTACATTTGGTCGTTTCGCGACGACGGTAAATTTCATGAAGCAGTGACGAATGAAATTCTCGACGACATCGTGCATGCCATTGCACCGCGCTATGCCAGATTGACGGCTAGGTTCTGGGTGCGTGGCGGTATTTTTACGACGATTGAAGCGGAACATCGCGCCAAGGGATGGAAGCCGCAAGTCCGGGTCGATTTGGGGTCGTTTCCGCATGAGCGGAGTGTGACGGAACGCGAATAAATTTCAGGCGAACGATTGCGAGTTGCAGTGTCCTGCCAACAGACGCAATTCAGCGAAGCGCAATCAAATGTGATCGCCAGATTCTACGATCCGGCTAGTCGGCCGTTTGGTGAAACTCAACGGCTGGATCGCCATTTGGCGGGCCTTCCAGACAGAGAACGCCTGAAACGGCAATCAGGACGGGGACTTTGTGCGTTTCGATAGCCTAATCTCGCGCATCAAACTTCACCACCCCGGTACCACCCATCTGACTCTACGAACAGGTAAACTTTGTTGCCGCTCAAAATAAGTGGCCCTCTTTCCAACTAAATGGAGAAAAAATGAAAAAAGCTCTAAGTATCGTTGCGGCCGTTTTGGCCGTTTCAGCCGCTGGCTCGGCCCACGCCCAGTCCGGCCCGTGGTACGGTGGTGTTTCGATCGGCAGTGCCAAATCCAACGTTAGCGCGGGCGAAGTCAACGACTATTTGCGCACGCTGGGTTTCGGCTCGCCATCGACGTCGGCTGACGACAAAGACACGACCTACAAATTCTTGCTCGGTTACCGGTTTTCACCGGCGGTCGCTCTGGAAGGGTTTTACGCCGATCTGGGCAGCTACAACACGCGCAGCAGCGTAACGAACCCGTTTGTCGGCACGATCAACGCCGATTACAAGGCCAAAGGCTACGGTATCGATTTGGTCCTGTCGGCACCGATGACGCAGGCGTTTTCGGTATACGGTCGCCTCGGCATCATCCAGGCGAAGACCGAAGCGACTTTTAATTCCAGCGGCAGCATTGGCCTGCTCTTCAACCGCGGTAGCAAGAACAAGACCGGCCAACA
Organism: Usitatibacteraceae bacterium; assembly: GCA_046589675.1. Classification (GTDB taxonomy): domain Bacteria; phylum Pseudomonadota; class Gammaproteobacteria; order Burkholderiales; family Usitatibacteraceae; genus UKL13-2. Next base: position 8,697 of record JBKJVA010000305.1, on the reverse strand, counting down.
CTACGGCGTCGGCCTGCAATACGACATCACCCCTGCGCTGGGTCTGCGAGGCGAGGTGGAAACTTATCGGAAGCTCGGTGACGATTCGACCGGCGGAGAATTGAAAGTTGACGCGCTTTCGCTGGGTGCAATCTTGCGTTTCTGACGCGACGACTCGTCTTAAGGTTAAAGCCGCATGTATTTCGCATGCGGCTTTTTATTTGCTTACAGGTTCGCCATAGCGCCCGGTAAACGTCGCAAATATCCCGGCCGAGACAATCATCGCTCCGCCGATCCAATCCATCGTCCGCGTGGCTTCACCAGCCAGGTAGTGCGCGGCGGTCGCCGCCACGATCAGCTCGAACAATAAAATTACCGCCGCACGATTGGCAGACATATGCGACAGTCCAAACTGCAGGGCGACACTGGTGCTGATGAGCACGATGCCAACCACCGCGAGCAACCACAGATGCGGCGCGATCAAGCCCGGCCAATGCTGGGTTGCGGGCGACAGGAGCAACGCCACTGGCAGGGCAACCAACAACACGCCGACGCAGCCAGACAGCGACTTCGCCTCAGGCGACACCGCTGCTGCAGCCTTCACCAATACATTGCAAAGCGCAAAAGTGAACCCTGCGCATAGCCCCAGCCATTCATAGGCATTGCGCGGCAATGGCATGCCAAGCTCCGGTCGCCACAGCATGACCAGTGCGCCGCTCATGGCGAGCAACATCACGCCATATCCGGCCTTTGTCAGACGCTCCTTCAGGATGAAACGTGCAAGTGGCACCGTCCACAGCGGCGCTAAATAGAACAACAGGACAATGCGTACCACTTCAGCTTCCATGATGGCGACAAGGTAGGCGACGTTGGTAAACCCCGCAGAGACGCCGATGGCGAACAACCACTTCGGATGATGTAAAAACTCGCGCCAGGCGCGGGGAAACATCAAGCCGCCGATGAACACCGCGACCAGATAGCCGACCAATGTTGCCACCGGTGCCGCCAGTCCGGCGGCCTCGATCACGCGAAACGGATACCAGAGAATGCCCCACGAGGTTGCCCCTAGCAGCAGTGCAAGCGTGGGTTTCCATGAAGTCAGCATGGCGGATGAACGGAGGAGAATCAAAGTGGCGCTCGTTAGAACCTTATAATGGACGTGTAAACCAGGCTAAGACTGTTTTTCGCATCGTCATCACCGCCGTCATTCTAACCATCCATCAAGCCACTCCCGCAATCGCATGGCAGACGAACTTACATTTACCGGCGAACGATTTCACCCCAATTTGGCGGGCGAAATGTGGGCCGAGCACTGGCATCGATATCATTTTGTGCTTCCACTCATCGCCGGCAAAAAAGTGCTGGATGTCGCCTCCGGAGAGGGCTACGGCAGTGCACTGATGGCCACTGTTGCGGGTTCGGTGTGTGGGATGGACGTATCGAACGTCGCAGTCGCGCATGCCAGCGGCACCTATGCCGAACGCCAGAACTTGAGTTTCTCGCAGGGTAGTTGCGAAACGCTGCCATTTGGCGATGCCACATTTGACGCCGTCGTATCGTTTGAAACCATCGAGCACATCGTTGAGCAGAAAGAATTTCTCGACGAAATCAAACGCGTTTTAAAGCCATCAGGCTTGCTCATCATGTCGTCGCCAAACCGCGCCGAGTACTCTGACGCGAGGGGTTACAGCAACGAATTTCATGTCAAGGAGCTCTACCGCGCCGAGTTGGCTGAACTGCTCGGCACGCGCTTTCACCATACGCGATGGTTTTCACAACGCAATGCCTTCGTATCGATGATTGTGCCGGAAATATCCGGGGCATCGGCTGGTGTTTCCGGCAATACAATCAGCGGCGAAACCTTGACCATTTCCAAGGCTAAACCAGACACGTCCGCACCAGCGTTACCTGCACTTTATTTTCTGGTTGTGGCCACTGACGACGACGCTGCCATCGACCAGGTCAGCGCGCGGGTATCGGTGTTCGGCGACAGCGAAGAATGGGCTTACGGCGATTACCGCAAGATTTATCAAGCGTCACAAGCACTCTGGAAGCGCGAAGCCGAACTCGAAGCGCGTTGTGCTGACCTGGAGCAGCAGATTGCCGCGCTGCAGAGCCCGACAACAGCGGCCGCAACGGCGGCTTTTGCGTCCGTTACCCGCCCGGAAAATCAATCCTGGCTTAGGCGAATCCTAAAGCGGCTATCAAGTTAAGCTTTTCAATTGAAATCCGCATATCCGTCGTAAACTTCTTCCACTGTCCATTCCTTCACCACCATGAATCCTGAACAAATCATCATCGAGCAAGCGTGGGAAAACCGCGCCAATCTGTCCCCGCTGTCGACCGAGTCCGGTATCAAAGCGGCAGTCGAGACAGTCATCGGCAAACTTGATCGCGGCGAGTTGCGCGTAGCTGAGAAAATCGGCAGTGAATGGATCACGCACCAGTGGCTGAAGAAGGCCGTACTGCTATCGTTTCGACTGACTGACAATGCGGTGATGAATGAGGCCAGCAGCAATAACGCCCGTTACTTCGACAAGGTGCCAACCAAGTTCGCCGACTATTCCGATGCCGATTTCCGCGCAGGCGGCTTTCGTGTGGTTCCGCCTGCCGTAGCGCGACGCGGCGCATACATCGCCAGAAATGTAGTACTGATGCCGTCTTACGTGAACATCGGCGCGTACGTAGATGAAGGTGCCATGGTGGATACCTGGGCGACTGTCGGCTCGTGCGCGCAAATCGGCAAAAACGTACATTTGAGCGGGGGCGTAGGGATCGGTGGCGTGCTGGAGCCATTGCAGGCCAACCCCACCATCATCGAGGACAATTGTTTTGTCGGCGCGCGCTCCGAAGTGGTCGAAGGCGTCATTGTCGGCGAGGGTTCGGTGATTTCGATGGGTGTGTTCATCGGCCAATCGACCAAGATCTACAACCGGGTTACCGGCGAATTCTCTTACGGAAAAGTGCCACCTTACTCAGTCGTCGTATCTGGCAGCTTGCCCTCCGCCGATGGCAGGTATAGTCTCTATTGCGCCATCATCGTCAAACAGGTCGATGCGGGAACGCGTGCCAAGACGAGTATTAACGAATTGCTGCGAAGCTGAACTCGTGCCGGTTCGGCACGCAAGGGAGAACAATATGGCGGTGTTAACCAGACTTTTCGAACTGATGGCGCAAAAGAAGGCCTCGGACCTGTTTGTTTCGGCCGGTGCGCCGATTCACATCAAGATCAACGGAAATTCCGTGCCGGTGAATCCTCAGGTGATGAGTGCCGACGACACCAAGAAAGTCTGCTACGAAATTCTCAAGCCTCATCAAATCGAGCGCTTCGAAAAGGACCTCGAACTCAATTTCTCCATGCCGATCGAGGGTATCGGTAATTTCCGCGTAAACATGTTTTGGCAAAAGGGGACTTGCTCTGCCGTCATTCGTTACATTGAGTCCAACATTCCTGAATTACGCTCCCTGGCGCTGCCGCAGGCACTGGCGCAGGTGGTCATGGAAAAGCGCGGCCTGATCCTGGTAGTTGGTGCGACCGGCTCAGGGAAATCCACCACGCTGGCCTCCATGCTCGATTTCCGCAACAGCATGAAGCAAGGGCATATCCTCACCTTTGAAGACCCGATCGAATACATCTTCAAATCTAAAAAATCGATCATCAACCAGCGCGAAATCGGCAACGACTCGCATTCCTTTGGCGAGGCAATGCGCAATGCCATGCGGCAGGCACCCGACTGCATTCTGGTCGGCGAAATCCGCGATATCGAAACCATGAAAGCGGCGATGATGTATTCATTGTCGGGCCATTTGTGTCTGGCGACGCTACACGCCAACAACAGTTACCACGCGCTGAATCGCATTATCAATTTTTTCCCTCTCGATCAACGCGCGATTCTGCTTTCCGACCTCGGCGTCAGCCTGAAGTGCATCATTTCGCAACGGCTGGTGAAAAATGTCGAAGGAGGACGATCTGCGGCCGTGGAAGTGCTGATGAACACCACCAATATCGCGGAATTGATTGAGGAAGGAAAGGTGGGTGAGATTAAAGAGGCGATGGAAAAATCATTAACCCCTGGCTCGCAAACCTTTGAGCAGGATTTGTTCCGCTTGATCAAACAGGAAAAAATTACCGTCGAAGAAGGCTTGAGTAACGCCGACTCGGCAACCAACCTTTCACTGTTGATCGGCAATTCCGGGATGATGCCCGTCTACAAGGATGGTCAGGCACCGCCAGAGAAGGGTCGCTCCGGAGCGCCGAGTTTCAGCGAATTCAAGATCAGTTAGCTGCTACCAACGTTGCACTACCAGAAACGCGTATGCGGCCGGCCGTTGACGTATACAAAGTAGGCGCGCGGATGCCATATACCGCCATAGTTCCACCCGTAGCGGCCGGATAACCACAAATCATCATAAGCGTCGCGTCGACCTTGACGTTCGGCCATTTTGAGTTGGCCGCGCTGCATGAAATCGATCACCTCGTCGGGCACACCATCGCGCGACAGCTTGGCGTACTGCGAAGCCATTACATCGTAGCTCGTCCTGGTTTCCCGGATCTCATGAATGATGGCGGCAGCAGCTTTGCCTTCCTTGGCCATCGCGACAATTTGTTCCAGGGTAATGGGCTGACGCTCAGGCGCGTTCATCGATACGCAACCTGAGAGGACAGCAAGCAATGTGACAAGCAGGGCCACATTGGCGAATTTTACGTAAGCGCAGCAAGCGCGTAAACTGTCTTTCATGGTGTACCTCCAAAAAATTCGGCATTCTCCCTTCCGATCTGAAATTTGGATCGTTGTGAAGCGCCGAGGTTCCCAACCGGGTTTTCCTCCCCGCGTCTAGCAATTGTAGCGCGGTGATTGGATGTGGTCCCGCCTGCTGTGTAATATTTCCTTGCATGAATGAAATCCATCCGGCGATGGTGGCGACGACGATTGATGGCATTGATGCCGCTTTCGCAGTTCAATTCAGTTTCAGGAGCACGTGATGGCCGATTTATTTGACAACCCCATGGGCACCGACGGCTTCGAATTCGTCGAATATACCGCGCCCGATACCGAGGCCCTGGGAAAACTGTTCGAAGGCATGGGCTTTTCCGCAGTGGCCCGCCACCGTAGCAAGCGCGTAACGCTCTACAAGCAAGGCGGCATCAACTTTCTCGTCAATGCCGAGCCGGACAGCTTCGCGCAATCATTCGCTCGCGTGCATGGACCATCCGCATGCGCATTCGGCATTCGTGTGAAAGACGCGGCCGCTGCGTTCAAACGTGCGCTGTCACTGGGTGCCAAACCGTACGATGGACCGGTGGGACCGATGGAATTGAACATCCCGGCCATTCAGGGCATCGGCGGCTCGCTCTTGTACCTCATTGACCGCTACGGCCCGCGAACGATTTATGACGTTGATTTTGTCCCGGTGCCGGGATCTGATCCTGATCCCAAAGGTGTGGGCCTCGAATATGTCGACCATCTGACCCACAACGTCTACGAAGGTCGCATGGATACCTGGGCGGCGTTTTATGCGAAGTTGTTTAACTTTCGAGAAATTCGCTACTTCGACATTAAGGGCAAGAAAACCGGCCTCACCTCGCGGGCCCTCACCAGTCCCTGCGGGAAAATTCGCATCCCCATCAACGAGCCTTCTGACAAAAAATCGCAGATTCAGGAATATCTCGACGCATACAACGGCGAGGGTATCCAGCACATTGCGCTGGCCTGCTCAAATATTTATGAGACGGTTGAAGCACTGCGCGCAAAGGGCGTCAAATTTCTCGATACGCCGGACGCCTACTATGCGTTGGTAAACAAGCGCGTGCCTAACCATGGCGAAGATCTGCCGCGACTGCAGAAGAATAAAATTCTCATCGACGGTGAAGGGCTGGACAAAGAGTCCAACGAAGACAAGCTGCTGCAGATTTTTACCGACACGGTCATTGGGCCAATTTTCTTCGAGGTTATTCAACGCAAGGGCAACGAAGGCTTTGGTGAAGGCAACTTCAAAGCGCTCTTTGAAGCGATTGAGGCCGACCAGATTGCCCGTGGTGTGCTCTGACCATGGCTGAACTGAAATACCAATCCGGCTTCGGCAATCAACATTCCACTGAAGCGGTAGCAGGGGCGTTGCCGCACGGACAAAATTCACCGCAAAAAGCACCGTTCGGGCTCTATGCCGAGCAGGTATCGGGCAGCGCCTTTACGGCACCGCGCGCGGAGAATTTACGCTCCTGGCAATACCGCTTGCGCCCTTCAGTACTACACACCGCGTACAGGCCGTTGACACATGATTTACTGCGCACTGCGCCATGCGACGACATTAGGCTGAATCCCAATCGCCTGCGCTGGAATCCATTGTTGATCAACGACAACGCCGATTTTATCGATGGCTTGATCACCATCGCCACCAATGGCGATGCGCGTCTTCAGAAAGGCGTCGCCGTGCATCTCTATACGGCGTCGCGCTCGATGACACGGGTGTTCTACGACGCTGATGGTGAATTGTTATTCGTCCCACAAATCGGCGCGCTGCAGCTGACGACCGAATTCGGTCTGCTGGAAGTAAAGCCCGGCGAAATCGCTGTGATTCCACGCGGTGTCAAATTTCGCGTCGAAATATCGACCGACGTGCGAGGCTATATCTGCGAAAACTACGGTGCGCCGCTGCGCTTGCCCGAACTGGGGCCTATTGGCGCCAATGGCCTCGCCAACGCACGTGATTTTCTATATCCGGTGGCTTGGTACGAAGATGTGCAAACCAGCACCGAAGTGGTCGCCAAATTCGGTGGCAGCTTGTGGACTTGTGATTATGATCATTCGCCATTGAATGTGGCGGCTTGGCATGGCAACTACGCTCCGTACAAATACGATCTGGCGCGTTTCAATAGCATCAACACGGTGAGCTACGATCACCCAGACCCGTCTATTTTTACGGTGCTTACGTCACCTTCGGAATCACACGGTACCGCCAATCTTGATTTCGTGATTTTCCCGCCCCGCTGGATGGTCGCCGAAAATACTTTTCGGCCGCCCTGGTTCCATCGCAATTGCATGAGCGAATATATGGGCCTGATTCGCGGCACCTACGACGCGAAGGCTGAGGGATTCCTGCCAGGTGGCGGCTCGCTGCACAATGCCTTTTCGGCACATGGACCAGACAAAGCGACGTTCGACAAGGCTTCCAGCGCGGAATTGAAGCCGCAAAAAATCGAAAACAACCTGGCGTTCATGTTTGAAAGCCGCTACGTGTTTGCGCCAACAGCGTTTGCGATGTCGGATGCGCTATTGCAGGCGAATTACGATGTGGTTTGGGGTGGGTTTGCCAATGCTTCTTTGCCCCGTTCGTCCTGAGCAAGTCGAAGGACACCGCACCTAGCGAAAATGCCATTCTGGGTATACATCCTCGAGTGCAATGACGGCTCTTACTACACGGGTCATACGGACAATCTGGAGTATCGCGTCGCCATGCACCAAGAGGGCCGAATTGATGGATACGCCGCAACGCGCCAACCCGTAACATTGGTTTTTTCAGAACAGTTCGGGACACGTATGGAAGCTTTGGAAATGGAGTTGCGTATCAAGGGCTGGAGTCGCAAGAAAAAAGAAGCAATGATGCGGGGTGATTGGAACGAGGTCTCGCGATTAGCCAAGAGTAAATCGCAATTGTAGATACCGCAGCCCGCTCATGGTTCGACAAGCTCACCACGAACGGGAAAAAATATTGAAGAAAATTTGACATGGAAAAATTCCCCCGTTCGTCCTGAGCCCGTCGAAGGACAAGAAAAATAGGAGCAGCACAAATGAAACTCGCCTCGCTAAAAGGCCCCACCCGTGACGGCACCCTGCTGCTGGTCGACGCAAACCTCTCCCGCGCCGTTGCGGTGATCGACATAGCGCCAACCATGCAATATGCGCTCGAACATTGGCACGCCGTCGAACGCGAACTGCTCAATGAATTTGAGGCAATCAATTGCGGCACCAGCCGACCCATTATCGACTTTCAAAAGGCGCTGGCCGAAGGCAAAGTCGCCGCACCATTGCCGCGCACCCATCAATGGCTCGATGGCTCGGCTTATCTTTCTCACGTCGAACGGGTGCGGCGTGCGCGCAATGACAAAGTGCCGGACAGTTTCTACAACGAGCCATTAATGTATCAAGGTGGTGGCGATTCCATGCTGGGCCCGCGCGATGACATTGAGGTGTTGTCGGAGGACTGGGGCGTAGACTTGGAGGGGGAAGTCGGTGTGATCATTGGTGATGTGAAGATGGGCGCAACGCCTGCCGAGGCAGCGGCATCGGTAAGATTAGTGGTATTGATCAACGACATCTCTTTTAGAAAACTGATTCCCGCCGAACTGCAAAAAGGCTTTGGCTTTGTCAACGGCAAGGGCCTGAATGCGCTCTCACCGGTTGCGGTCACGCCTGACGAACTGGGTGGTGCCTGGAGCGACGAGAAAGGTGCCGGCAAGCTCGATTTAAGGTTGGTGTGCCACGTGCGTGGCCAGTGGTTTGGTAATCCCAACTGCGCCGACGACATGAACTTCTCGCTCTATGATCTGATTGCACATGCGGCCCAAACGCGTCCGCTGATGGCGGGAACGCTGATCGGCTCGGGCACGATTTCCAACCACGACAAAACCACCGGCTACGCCTGCATCATGGAAAAGCGTCTGGTGGAACAAGTCGAACTGGGCGCGGCAAAAGAACAATTCCTCAATTTTAATGACGA
>JBKJVA010000097.1:0-5509 GCA_046589675.1 Usitatibacteraceae bacterium | reverse complement strand
CTTGGCAAGCTCATGCGCATCGACGGCGCCAACATGACCAGTGAGGCCGACGAATTTTTTTATCACGAGAGTCTGGTGCATCCTGCCGCCATCGCGCACCCGGCACCGCGCAACGTACTGATCATCGGCGGCGGCGACGGTGGCTCGAGTGAGGAGGTGTTGAAACACCCGTCGGTCGAACGCGTCGTGTTGGCGGAGCTGGATCCGGGCGTCATCGAGTTGGCAAAAAAACACCTGATATCCGTGCATTGCAATGTTTTTGCCAACCCGAAACTTGAGGTGCGCATCGGCGATGGCGCAGCCGTCGTGAAATCGACCACAGCGCATTTCGATTTGATATACATGGACCTCACCGATCCCATCGGCCCGGCGTCAGCACTATACAGTCAGGCGTTTTACGCGGACTTGAAGCGCGCGCTGGCTTTTGGTGGCGCGCTGGTGTTGCATATCGGTTCGCCATTTTCACACCCGGACCGCGTGGTCAGCAGCCTGGCGCACTTACGCGCCGTGTTTGCACATGTGGCACCTTATTTCGTACCGATCCCAACCTATGGTGGCACGTGGGGTTTCGTGGTCGCAGCCGAGACGCTGGATCCTCGTGAAATTTCGTCCGCCGACATTAACCAACGGCTGCATGATCGCGGTATTGCCGATCGACAGTTTTACAACGGCGACACCCATCAGGCGATGCTGGCCCTGCCCGAATATGTCAAGACACTGATCGGGTAAGATATTGCTTAAGTGCATGTCAAGCGCGCAAGGTGCATCGCGACGGGGAGGTTGAAATGTTGAAACGGGTCAGACGCTCAAGTGGGCACGTCACGTTGGTGCTGATCGGCGCTGCGACAATAGCTGCGACGTTATCGGGCTGCGCAAAAGAAGATATTCGCCGCGATGTCTACGCCAGCAAGCAGGATTGTCTGGCTGACTGGGGTAACAAGCCAACCGACTGCGAACCTGCCTATGATCGCCGTACCGGTAACGCGGCAACGACGCATTACTACGGTCGCCCTTATTCATACAGCGGTGCCTCTTCATCGCCATCGCGTTCGGGCAAGACCATCGGCTCGGCGACGACCTCTCGCGGCGGGTTTGGCTCGAGCGGCCACTCGGTTTCAGGCTGAGATGACGGCAATAACGGAACTGTCCGGGCTGGACCCCAAATCGCTCGGCGACCTGGTGGATTTGTTGCGCGATGCCGTCCACAACGGTGCGTCGGTAGGGTTTATATTGCCGGTCAGTGATGCCGAGCTGCATCGGTACTGGCAGGGGGTGGCTACTGAAATTGCCCATGGTGAAAAACATCTCCTGGTGCTTACCGAAGACGCTGTCATTGTCGGCGCGGTACAAATGTCGCTGTGCACGAAAACCAATGGCATGCACCGTGCTGAAATTCAAAAACTGCTGGTGCATTCACGCTGTCGGCGCAAAGGCTATGGGCAGGACCTGATGACGGCGGTCGAACAACTGGCCATTCGCCTGGGCCGCAGCCTGCTGGTGCTCGACACCGAAGCCGGCAGCCCGGCGCAGGCGCTCTACGCGCAGCAGGGCTATCAACTACTCGGCGTGCTACCAGGCTATGCCGCCAGTCCCGCAGGTGGACTGAAACCGTGTGCTTTTTTGTATCGTGAATTATGAAACGTCTCGACATGGTCCCGCGCCCCGATTGGCCCAAGAAAATGGAAGACCTCGGCTTCGGGTTTCATTCCATCGATGGCATCTATTGGGACGAGCGCAATTGTTATCGTTTCACCTCAGCGGAGGTGGACACGCTTGACGAGGCGACCGCCGAATTACATCAAATGTGTATCGGCGCAGCCGGCGATGTAATCGAAAAGGGTGCCTACGAGCGCTTTGCCATCCCGCCTGAATGCATTTCGATGATCGAGCGGTCCTGGAACGACGATGAGGCGACATTATTCGGGCGCTTCGATCTTTCGTGGGACGGTTCCGGCCCACCCAAGATGCTTGAGTACAACGCAGATACACCGACCTCCCTGATCGAGGCGAGTGTGGCGCAGTGGTATTGGCTGCAGGAGGTGGTATTACCCGGCATGCCCGGGGCCGATCAATTCAATTCGCTGCACGAAAAACTGATCGAACGCTGGAAAGAAATCGGTGATGAACTTCCGGGCAAGGTCGTTCACTTCGCCTGTGTGGCCGATGCCGAAGAAGACGTCGGCAACCTTGAGTATCTGCGCGATGTCGCAATACAGGCGGGTATCGACGCACGCTTCATCGACATCAGTGCGATCGGCTGGGACGCCGTCGCCAAGTGTTTTGCCGACGAGCAGAACAATGAAATTAAATCACTCTTCAAGCTCTACCCATGGGAGTGGATGGTGCGCGAAGCGTTCGGCACCAATCTGCTGAGCAGTAAGCTGCGCGTAATTGAGCCCGCATGGAAAATGCTGCTCTCCAACAAGGCCATTCTGCCGGTGCTATGGGATCTGTATCCGGACCATCCGAACCTGTTGCCGTCGTACTATGAACCGCAAAAATTCACCACTGACTTCGTTAAAAAGCCGATTCTTTCCCGGGAAGGTGCCAACGTCACCATCACCACCAACTCGGGCGAGATCGCTATTCCAGGTGACTACGGTGCTGAAGGCTATATCTATCAGGCCTACCACCCGCTGCCGGTTTATGACGGCAGCCATACCGTGATTGGCACCTGGATCGTTGGCGACGAACCCGCCGGGATGGGCATACGCGAGGATGAATCGCCGGTGACCAAAAACACCAGCCGCTTTTTACCGCATTATTTTATTTGACGAATTAAAGGGAAAATTCACATGAGCAAATTTGAGATCATGGCGTCGTTCGGCGGCTTCGATGACTTTCTGCTCTACCTCGGCATTTCCAGCGTGCTGCTGGCAATGTTCATTGCGATCTATGTGCGCATCACACCGTATCGCGAAATAGCGCTCATCCGTGACGGCAATATGGCTGCCTCATTCAGCCTCTCCGGCACCGTCATTGGCATGGTCATTCCGCTGGCCAACGCGGTGGAGTTCAGCGTTAATCCGGTCGATATGGCGATCTGGGGATTCATCGCCCTCGCCATCCAGCTCCTCGTCTACGTGATAGCGCGGATCGCGTTGCCAATGATCGCCGTCGATATTCCTGCCGGCAAACAGTCCGCGGGATTTTTCCTGGGCGCGATTTCGATTGCCGCCGGTATCTTGAACGCGGCTTGCATGTCGTATTAGATGAACTGACAACCCGGCACGACACCCGGTTATTGGCCAGTGGATTGTGTATCGCGCGACGACGTGCGCGTGTTGCCGACTATGCGCGAATCCAATATCAGGTTAATCCTTTACTGTCTGGCCACCACGCGTGCCCCCCAGCGCAGGATAGCCGTCCGGCACGGTTCGCTTGACGCCGCTCCTGAGCTGGGCAAGCCGACGTGTCATCCCCTCGATTTCCACCGTCTGGCTGGCGATAATATCTTCCGCCAGCTTGCGCGTGACCGGATCATTGCCGTCTTGCAACACCAGCCGCGCCATATCGACGGCACCCTGATGATGCGGAATCATCATCGCGATGAAATCGATATCTGCGTCGCCGGTGTATCCGGGCGCATGCATATCCGCCATCATTTTTGCCATGCCCACATTCATTTCTGAGGCGTAGCGCGCAAACAATTTGCCGAATTGCGCAGGCACAGTTGGCCCATCATGCATGTGGACGCTGGCGTGCTGGCAGCCCGCCAGACCGAATCCGGTCGCTGCCAGCACGCTTACGATCGCAGCAATCCGCTTCATGCAGTTTGTCCGCGATACCCGGGGCGCACATAGACCAGGTTGATACTTTTCTTGTTGCGCAATTCCCCGGACGGGAGCTTGAGACTGCCCAGTGGAATTTGTGCGATGAATTTCGGATTGAACGGATCCGACACATCGAACGCACTGCACACTGTCTGCCCGGCATTTGGTGTGCCCGGCAATTCGTCCTGCTCGTGCGCGACATAAAGCAGGTCATTGGCTGGATTGGTCCACAATCCGTGCGACTCCCGGCCGTGGGTGAAAAAGTTGCCGGCCACTTTGCGCGAACCCGGTTTGGCGCTGCGATCAATGATCGAAATCTGACTCGATGCGACCCCGCCCGGGCCGCCGTCATCGACGCGTGCCAGGCTCGCGTACAGCACTTTCCCTTTGGCGTTCTCGACAAATTCGACGTGGTTTGATCGCGCCAGATTACCCAGCGGCACAGTATCCTGGAGTTCAAAGGCATCGCGCGTGGCACGGCAGGAGAGCGTGTCGGCGAGCTTATGCGAAAACCATACTTCGTTGCCATCAGGGCTGGTCTTGAGGAACGGCGTAAAGGCAGGTTTGTCCTGCAATGAAATATCGATTGTGGTAATGCGCTCAGGGCGGGAATTGCCCGCGGCGTCCGGGTTGACGCGGAACACATCGATCTTGGCAACTTTCTGGCTGGCGACAAAGGCAATCGTGCCGTTCGCGTTAAACCACACTTGGGCGGGACCGTTGATCGTTGGCAAATAACGCTGCACCGCGCCGGCATCAGTCCCACTCATTTGTTTCACCGCGCGCTCGACGTCAAGAATCGCGATCCGGTCTTCTCCGCGCAACGTCACCCACAATTCGCGACCATTGCGTGTGAAAGTAGGCTCGTGCGGTTCGCGACCGATGAGAATGCCACTCGATAAACGCTCGGCATTGGTGGTCGGCCCCGCCGCCGGGTTAGGTACATTTCCGATCACGCGTTTATTCACCGCGTCGATCAGATAAATATTGCTCGAGCCGCGACCGCTGGTGGCGAGAAGTTTGCCGTCGGGCGAGGGAACCGCACCGTGCGCATCGATGCAACCGTGATAGAGCGGTTTATGAATCATGGCGGCATGGGTCGGCGCGATACCCGCAGTCACAAAGCGGAACGGCGGGCGCGGATCTTCGTCGAAGCTGGTCAGGTTGATGGTGGTTTCAACCGTATTGGTGCGCGGATCAATCACGACCAGCGTATTGGAATCCTCATTGGCGATGAAGACGCGGTCATTTGCCTCGATCGAGGTGCCGGTCGCGGCAAGGGCTGGCCCTATCTGTCCGATGCTGCCGCTGGCGGCGATGGCCGCAGCCGTTTTGATGAAGTTACGTCTTTGCTCGTTCATTTGTTTTCCGATCACTCAAGTTGAACACACATGCAATATCCGTCAGACAGCCAAAATCGGGTGCTGGATGGAAGTACTGTGGAATAGAGTGCGGAAACGCGCAATTCATTCCCTGCGAAAGAGATTATTTTTGTCAAACTCCTCTAGCAGCCTGTGAAACCGCAGAGATGGAATTAAAAGGGACGCCGAAGCGCCCCTTTTTTACCGGTTAAACAGTCAATCGATTAGTTATTGCATCCCAACGAGCTGATGCGATCGTATGCAGCACGTGCCTGCACCAGACCATAGCCAAACTTGGTATCGCGGCCCGCTGCGCCAAGATCCTGTGCACTCTTGCCCAGCGTGCTGCGAATCTGCGCAGCGGTACAGGCCGGA
>JBKJVA010000113.1:0-4009 GCA_046589675.1 Usitatibacteraceae bacterium | reverse complement strand
CCACGGGTCCTTGGATGTGGTCGATGTGTTACCGATCCAACTCGACAATCTGCGCAAGAAACTGCCGACAGTTACAAACGTCAATACTTATTTGCGCGACTCGTCGAATCTGCAATTTGCCGATGGCTGCTATGACCAGACCGTACTCTTCTTTTTACTCCATGAGCAACCGGAGGCGGTGCGCCGAGACACACTAAGCGAAGCATTGCGGGTGACCAGGCCCGGCGGAAAGGTTGTGGTGGTTGACTATCACTTGCCACAGTATTTCCATCCGCTACGCTATTTATTCCGGCCACTGCTGCATTGGCTGGAGCCATTTGCACTGGACCTGTGGAATCATGAAATCGCAACGTGGTTGCCAGTTGACGTCCGTCCCGAACAAATTCAAAAAACAATGTCGTTCGGCGGCCTCTACCAGAAGCTGGTCATTACGGTTTGACCGCCACACGTAAACGGTCAGAAGCCAATCATCAGCAGAGCCCAGAAAGTCGTCAAGGTTCCCGCCATTGCCAATCCATAGCACATTAGCTTGGCACCCAGCCCGGCATGAACGCCGATGTCATGCAGTGTGTGAAAAATGCGATGTGCACTGTGCCACAGAAACAGCGAGATGATGGCGAACAGGAGACCCTTGCCAAGCCAGTGCTGTGCCAGTGCCATAACGCTGGTGTAACTCAGCAGGTCGGCTGAGTGCCACCAGCCCGACGGTATGGCGATGCCGGTAATGAAGACGAGCATGGCACCAATCAAGGCTGATAGCATGCCGCCGGCACCGAACAACAGCCAGAAAATGGGCGCATTCGAACGCTTCATTTCGTTCATTTCGCGTGCCTCATCTGGTGACGACCCAGACTAGTCCCAGCACCATCAGGCTGGCGACAATCGCCGCGATCAGGCCGCAGGCGATGATGGTTGCATCAGCAAGGCGGTTGCCACTGAGCCGGATGGGTGGCAATGTGCGCGGCATGATGTTGAACCAGGTCCAGGTGTGGTACAGGAAGGCAATCAACAGCACGCTGTGTAACCCAATACACAATGGGCTCGACAAAAAAGTTGCCCAGCGATTCCATGCGCTCTCGCCTTCGGTGAGTATTATCAGACTGATGAGCAGAATGAGCGCGTAGATCGCGACAAAGATGGCGGTTCCCTCGTGCACCATGTATTCAACAAAGTACGGATTCTTGCGCCACCAACCCGCCATCGGCCGCTGGTAGGGACGTCGCGCATTCATTTCGCGCCTCCAATGGGCGTCGCCTTGGGCGCAACGAAACGCAGAAAGTAATCTTTGGCAGCCTCAGTCTTGTTGACATTGACGGCGTTGGCCGGATCGACCTTCTTGGGGCAAACTACGGAGCAGTAGCCAACGGCGGTGCAATTGAACACACCCTCCTCAGCCTGCACCAGCGCCATGCGCTGGCTCTTGCCGTGATCGCGTGAATCCAGGTTGTAGCGATGTACCAGCGCCATGGCGCCGGGCCCGATAAAGTTGGAGTTCAGCCCATATTGCGGGCAGGCGGCGTAGCACAGCAGGCAATTGATGCAGGCGCTGAATTGTTCAAAAACGTCAAGTTCAGCCGGTGTTTGTAAATATTCACCTGCGGCCAGTGCCCGCGGCTGGTCCGGGATAATGTACGGCTTGATGCTCTCGAGTTTTGCGATGAAATCATCCATCACAATGACCAGGTCCCGCTCAATTGGAAAGTGCGCCAGCGCCTCGACGCGCACCGGTTGCGGATAGTAGTCGCGCAAAAAGGTCATGCAGGCGAGCTTGGGAACACCATCTACCATCATGCCGCAACTGCCACAGATGGCCATGCGGCAGGACCAGCGAAAAGATAACGTACCGTCCAGTTCATCCTTGATATGTTGCAACCCTTGCAGCACTGACATGTCATCGCTAAACGGCACCAGGTAGGCCTGCAGAATCGGCTTCTCGTCCTGCTCCGGACGATAGCGCAGAACTTCCATCGTGATGGTTCGCGTGGGTAGGTTCATGCGTGTGATCCCAGCGGCGTCGCCGAGTGAGCCGACGCCTCCGCCTGCTCACCCGCTGCGCCGTAAGCGCGAATCCCCGGTGGGAAATGGGTGATACGCACATCGCAATATTTGATGTCTGGCGCGCTTTTGCCAGCATAGGTCGCGAGCGAGTGCTTGAGAAAATGGACATCGTCACGATTGCGGTAGCTGTCGAGGCGTTGATGGGCACCGCGCGATTCCGTACGATGCAAAGCCGAGCAGGCCATCGCCTCCGCAACCTCCAGTTGATAGCCCAGTTCGATCGCCAGCAGCCACTCGGTATTGAACACGCTTGACTTATCCTCGACATGAACGTTGTTGAATCGCTGCCGCAGTTCAGCAAGCTTGTCACAGGTACGCTGCATCTCATCGCCTTGCCGGTAGATGCCGCAGCCGCGTTCCATCGTCTCGGCCATTTCACGTCGCAGGGTTGCGATCCGCTCGGTGCCGTGCGTCCTGCGCACCAACTCTACCGTGCGTTGCTGTGCAAGTTCAGCTTGCTTAAGCAGGAAAGCGGAATCACCGGGCACGACGGACTTGGCAAATCTTGCCGCTTCGATGCCGGCAACCTTACCAAATACGCATAGCTCCGCCAACGAATTGGATCCCAGTCGATTGGCACCATGAATACCCACGCTTGCGCATTCGCCGGCCGCAAAAAGCCCGGGCAGCGGGGATGCGCACAGTCCGTCTACCTTGATGCCGCCCATTGTGTAATGCACCGCCGGGCGCACCGGGATCGGTGTATGGGCAGGGTCGATGCCGAGAAAATTCTCGGCCAGCTCATAAATTTGCGGCAATCGCTCGCGCAATTTCTGTTCGCCAAGGTGGCGCAAATCCAGATGTACTACCGATCCCTGCGGCCCCTCGATGGTGCGACCTTTCTGCTGCTCATACCAAAACGCCTGGCTCAAGCGGTCGCGCGGGCCGAGCTCCATCGCCTTGTTGCGGGGAACCGGTTCGGCCGGACCAAGACCGTAGTCCTGAAGGTAGCGGTAACCATCCTTGTTGAGCAGAAAACCGCCTTCACCGCGACAGGCCTCAGTGAACAACAGTCCGGTGCCGGCCATGCAAGTCGGATGGTATTGCACGAACTCCATATCGCGCAGCGGCACCCCGTGCCGATAGGCCAGCGCCATGCCATCGCCGGTGACGATGCCACCGTTGGTATTTTCGCGGAACACACGCCCCGCGCCACCGGTGGCGATGATGACCGATCTGGCTTCGATCATGGTGAATTCACCAGATGCAATGGTGATCGCCACCGCGCCCTGCGCACGTCCGTCTTCGACCAGCAGGTCGACGCAAAAATGTTCGTCGAAACGCTTGATCGACGGATACTTGAGCGAAGTCTGGAACAGCGTGTGCAACATGTGAAAACCGGTCCTGTCGGCAGCGAACCAGGTGCGTTCAATTTTCATGCCACCGAATGCGCGCACGTTGACATGTCCATCAGGTTTGCGGCTCCATGGACATCCCCAATGTTCCAACTGCACCATCTCCTCGGTGCAATGGGCAACAAAATAATCGACGACGTCCTGTTCGCACAGCCAGTCGCCGCCGGACACGGTGTCGTGAAAGTGGTGCGCAAGGCTGTCGTGCGCCTGCACCACGCCGGCCGAACCACCTTCGGCCGCCACGGTGTGACTGCGCATCGGGTAGACCTTCGAAATAAGTGCGATGGTCAGTGTCGCATCGAATTCGGCGATTGCAATGGCTGCGCGCAGTCCGGCACCGCCGGCACCGATGATGACAACATCCGCATTAAAATTTTCCACGACGACCCTGGTGACCTGCGTGACGCGCAGTCCGCAACGGCCCGCGCCTCAACCAATCTGCCATTGGAAACGCTAGCAGCTAGAATCGGTGGATGTAAGTCACACCCACGAAGGTCACACTCTGATCTACCTGCTGTCTAACGATGGTGTTATCGGCGTAGGTGAATGGCGCAGATTCCGTTCCCCATACCCAGTCGCTGTATTTGGCTTTTTGA
>JBKJVA010000193.1:0-1653 GCA_046589675.1 Usitatibacteraceae bacterium | reverse complement strand
AACAAACCCATGCTCACGATATCGGTCGACGTCGTCAGAAATATGCTCGATGCGGTTGCCGGGTCAGCGCCGTAGCGCTTCAACGTCAATGGCACAATCGCGCCGGAAATTCCGCTGACCACGCAAGCACCGACCATGGCCAGAAAAGTCACTATCGCTAACGTAAGCGCGTGCGTTGCATGCTGCGCCGAAGCAGTCACGTACATCGCAACGCCTGTAACCAGGCCGATCGGAGCGCCATTCATCGCACCCAACATACCTTCCTTGATTACCAGCTTCTTGCCATCGCCGGGCTTGATCTCACCCAGTGTGATGCCGCGCAGCGTAACCGCCATCGCCTGGCATCCGGTATTACCGGATTGTCCCGCAAGTACCGGCAAGAATGCCGCCAGAATCACCAGCCTGTCAATGGTGCCCTGAAACATCGCCACCACACCGCCTGCGAGAAAGGCGGTCAAGAGATTTAGTTGCAGCCATGGATGGCGAAACTTGAAGCTTCGAAGCATGGGCGTGGAAATGCGCTCTTCTTTGTCGACACCGACCATGCTACCGGCCTGGGCCGTAATTTCGAATGCCTCGGATTCAAAGATCGTTTGCCCACGCACCAGTCCCAGCAATACGCCGTGTTGGTCGCACACGGGATACACCGGGTAATGTCGATTCAAGGTCAGGCGCATCGCATCTGAAATGGTGGTTTGCGGGCTTAAGGCAAATACATTCGTCAGCATAATGTCGCCTAGCGTTTTGTCGTCGTCGGCAAACAACAGGTCACGCATCGTCACGATGCCGAGCAGTTTGCCTTCCGGATTGATGACGTAGCCGTAAGTGATGAAAGCGGATTTGATCAGAGTACGCAACGCTTCTATGGCATCCCCTACCGTGGTCGCTGGCGCGAATACACCAACTGCCGGCTCCATTAATCGGCCTACAGCGCCCTGATCAAACAACTGATTGCGGATCCACTGCTGCGCGATTTCCGGCGTGGCCACGGAAATAATGCTGCGGCGCTGCGCCGAAGGCAGCGCAGCGAGGATATCCTGAGCAAACGCAGGGTTCAATGCCGCCAGCGCCTCGTACGCGGGCAACGCATCAAACTCTCCAAGGTGTTTCGCGGCTTCCGATGCTGGTCGCGCCTTGAGTTCTTCGATCAGGTGTGGATGTGCATCAAAGCTTGCATTCGTCATCAGGACCCCCTCATTGCTTGAAACCGAAGGGTAACGCATTAGCGGGCGAGTGTGAATCTTTAGGCAACAATCATGTACAGGCACCGTCGCCGCAGGGTGCGCACAGGTATTGAGCCTCGCGCGGGTACGACCGCGTATGCAATGTGCACCCTACGGCTGCTAAAACGTCGTCCGCTCCAGATTCGACGTAAACAGTACGTTGCCACCGAAGCCGAGCGCAAAGATGCGCGCGGAATTGAGGCCGTAAAAAGTGATGCGCGCATTGCCCAATTGGTTGGCTCCTGCCGGCAGCGGCATCACCAGATCTCTTGAAGGGGCGGACGCACCACATGGCGACATCTCAAAAATTGCACCTTCCGCCTCAACGTCCTGCTCCCTCCAACGTATGCCCTGGATCGAGTAGCGATGACATAGGCCCTGGTGATCATGAAAATTCCAGGTTCCAACGACATTGTTATTGCGCGGGGAA
>JBKJVA010000128.1:0-5610 GCA_046589675.1 Usitatibacteraceae bacterium | reverse complement strand
GATTCAACGATGAATTCGCGCAGCTCCTTTGCCAAAGGCGAAAGATCACGCCGGTCCAGTCGGCGCAGATCGGCCGGGTCGTTAATCGTATCCAGAAGCTTATATTTAGTCATGAATTTTTTGCAACTGCACTTAGTGTTGTCGCTGAACGATGAATTCTGCCAATTGGCGAAGGCGGGCGGCCTTGTCGCCAAAACCGGCAATTACATCCAGTGCATCACGCAATAATTCCGCGGCAAATTGTTTGGCGGGCATCAGACCCATCAGGCTCACGTAAGTCGGTTTGTTTGCATCCTGATCCTTGCCAGCCGTTTTACCGAGTTTCTCGGTATTAGACTCGCAATCGAGAATGTCGTCCACTACCTGAAAGGCCAATCCAACCAGCTTGCCGTAACGATCCAGATGCGCCATTTCCGCGTCGGTCAGTGATTTACCGCAATAGGCACCCAACAGCACCGACGCCCGAATCAGTGCGCCGGTTTTCAAAATATGCATGAACTCCAGTTCCGGCAGCGTAATTTGCTTTCCCACATTAGCCAAATCTATCGCCTGTCCGCCCGCCATGCCGCGAGAACCACAGGCGCGTGCGAGCAGTTGCTGCATCCTGATTTGCGTGTCACTCGAGTCGGCAAGGCGATAGTTCGCCATCAACTCGAAGGCCAAAGCCTGCAAGGCATCGCCAGCCAGCAGCGCGGTGGCTTCATCGAATTCGACGTGGCAGGTGGGCTTGCCGCGACGTAATACGTCATCATCCATGCATGGCAAATCGTCGTGCGCCAGCGAATAGGCATGGATGATTTCCACCGCAGCGGCAACAATCTTTACCCGTTCCGGATCGGCTTCAGTGACCAAGCCTGCCGCAAACGCCAGCATCGGGCGCACCCGCTTGCCGCCACCCAATGTCGCGTAGCGCATGGCGTCGTGCAGCCTGATTGGTTCGGTATTCGGCGCAGGCAGCAGAGATTCCAGTGCGCGTTCCATATCGAGCGCGACGCTGCGGGCCCATTCCTGAAAATCGGACATGGCGTTAAGGGGTGAAATTTTTAAGTTCGCCGCCATCGAGTACTTTGACCTTCTGTTCGACGTCTTTCAACACCCCTTCGCAAAACTTTAGAAGTTCAGCGCCGCGCTGGTAGGCGGATAGCGACTCCTCAAGTAAGAGCTGACCGCTTTCCATTTTTTCGACGAGTAGATCCAGCTCGGCCAGAGCGGCTTCGAAATTCTTTGGTGATGGCGGCGGCATTTTTGGCATGGATGCTGAATTTTCGGAATATGGCGCGGCCAATATAAGGCGCGTTCCGCAGTCGGGTGACAATCTGAAATCATAGCAGAATGAAGGGTTTACGTTACAGGTTAAGCGCATCGCCGATACTGGGGTCTTTCTTCTCCTGCCGCGCAAAAATCCATGCTCTTTAGATCATTAGGGTCAGTATCGATTGATTTTCTATGTGGATCAATCGATACTGACCCTAATGATCCTTCCAATCTCACATCGGCGAGTGATGGCATCTTAGTCGTTGGAGGCATTGACGAAAATGCTCAGCCGGTTACGCCGTTAAATTACCTGGGTGGATACAATAACGGCACGCTTACGGCGCTAGATGACGGTTCAAATTGGGGCTCCGCCGTGGAAGTGTGGGCACCAAGCCAGCGGATTTACTCCACATGGAGCGGGGGCGGTTACCAGGTTCTCTCCGGTACATCTATGGCGGCGCCGCATATCGCAGGGCTGGCGTCCATCCTATTAGAGAACAACCCATCCACGATCCTAACATCTGTAGATCTTGAATCCGCTGTGCGCGGATATTTCAAGACCATCTCAGGTACGCTCGATGGTAATAACCAGCCGGTCGTCATCGCATCTCTCAACGCGACGGCAGTATCTGCGCGCGCGAACGTAGAAATCGTCGAAGGGACTCCCCCAACAGTCAATCGCTCAGGGGCCAATGGGAACACTATCAACTTTACCAAGGCTTACAACGCGGTCAACCTTCGCTTTGATGTAACAGGCAAAAGCGCAACTAATGGCTGCGACCTATCTAGCACGTACAACGGTGGGGCGGCTTCGACGATACAGGTTTTGACGACGCCACATGCAATTACGGGGATGGTGCCTGGCACATATTATTGGGAGGTTAAATGCTATTCATGGGATTCGTCAGCGACTACCACGGTGACTGCAACTGCGACAATCACACCTTGACCTGATTTATTCCAGGGGTCTCGGCGCTGCCATCACGGCCTCGACATCCTTAATACAATTTACGAACTACGGAGGCGCTAAGTAGTCAGAGTAAGTGGTGCTCGATCAGTCCTACATAAGTAAGCGTGTACAAGTTGACGCCCTACAACCGACGAATATCTGGGAAAAACGGGCGGCGATGGCGATCCGGATAATTGTGGAAATCATCATTAAACCAAGGTTTCTCCGGCTGCGATTGCCGCAGTTGTGAGAAAGCAATTCGTGGCCGAAGAGACACCGTGTAGATACTTTAGTTTCTGGTCAAAATATGTGGCTTAAGACTTTAGTCAGAAGTGGGAAGTTGCACTACGAAGCAATGACTATTCTCACTGCGTTTCCCTTAGCAATGGTGAAACGCGCGCAACACACTAACTGAAAGGAATTTGTCATGAAGCAGCCTCGATTAGTTTTATCCTCTCTCATTTTGGCAACAAGCGTCTATGCCGCACAGACGTTCGCGCAGTTGTCAGTCCCAATCAGTCATTTCTTGGTGCCGACGGCTCCCACTTCTGCAGACAACTTAACGCTCAGTTTGAACCGCCCATGTAGTGACACGATGCCCTATATAGGGAATGCCTATACGGTTTCGATGTCGCAAAACAATATCACGGTGCGGCGGGGCGATATCGCAAGCCACCCCGTCGGGCTTTGCCCTGTTTCCACGCGGGATGAAGTCGACCTTGGCAGGTTACCGGCCGGCGATTACACGCTCACCGTAACCAACGCTGCGGTGGGTTCCGTACCAATCCAAGTGGCAGTTTCAAATTTTGCATTTACTGTCAAGGATGCCCGGGCACTCAAAACTGCGCCGTATGTGCGCCTCGATTATTCCGGCCACTGGTGGGATCCGAATGATTCGGGCTGGGGCCTGTTCATTTGGCATGATGCACGCGATAACATGTTGGCCGCTTGGTTTACCTATGGCGCCGACGGCAAGCCAATCTGGTACGTGTTCCAGCCCACTTGGCAAACCTTTGCCGCGACCTTTTCGGCGCCAATTTCGCAAACCAGCCGCATGCCAGGTCCGACAAGTCCGCCACCGAATCCCACCACTTACACTACGGTAGGCTCAGCCAGTCTCGATTTCAAAAGCAAGGATCTCGTAGACGGTGCGATTCCATACAATGCAGGTAGATTGACCTACACACTCAACGGGGGTCAGACGATCGTGCGAAATATACGTCGATTCCTGCAGTAGGGCTGGCGCCTAAGTTGGTGGTCACATTGTTGGCACGCACGCGCAATTCTCCCGCCCGCTTCTCCTGAGTCGCGCTCGACAATCTACTTGTGGGTGTTGGGCGCGCCATCGACATCAGTCTATTCAGGTTTCGCACGTAAAGATAAAAACGTTTCGGCTCGAAGACTGCCCCTACAAAAACTGGTATCCATCCTGAACAGCTCTCACCTGGTCCTTTGCGGTTAGTTATTGACGCATTGCAAAGCGGCGGCTACATCGCAGAATATGATAGCGAGCGAACGCTTGCGCGTAGCGTCCTGGAGAGCTTGGCAGAACAAGCGTACTTTCAAAGGGCAATAGAAAAGTTTTTCCCCGGCGAACGTTTTGATCTAGGGAAGGTCTGGATTAAGTCCACACATAGTGATGTTCGTGCGTTAAAGGTGGATGCGATATTCATGGGGCGTATGAAGCGATGAAGCAGATGACTTTTGGCACGGTGACCGGCTTCGAGAAGCATCAGAAGGTTACGCGGCGCGCGCAGTTTCTGGCGGAAATGAATCAAGTGGTGCCGTGGTTGCGGCTGCTGGCGCTGATCGAGCCGCACTATCCGAAGGCGGGGAATGGTCGCCCGCCCAAAGGCTTGGAGATCATGCTCCGGATGTATCTGCTGCAACAATGGTTCAACCTGTCGGACCCGGCGGCCGAAGAAGCGCTGTATGACTCGCTGGCGATGCGCGCCTTTGTCGGCGTCGATCTTGGGCGCGACGCCGCACCCGACGAGACCACGGTTTTGAAGTTCCGCCACCTGCTGGAGAAGCACCACTTGGGCGATCAGTTGTTTGCCGAGGTCAACGCTTATCTGGGCGAGCGCGGCATCAAAGTCGCCAGCGGCACCATCGTCGACGCGACCATCATTGCCGCTCCGTCCTCGACCAAGAACGAGGAGAAGAAACGTGATCCGGAAATGCACCAGACCAAGAAGGGCAACCAGTGGTACTTCGGCATGAAGGGCCATATCG
This sequence comes from Usitatibacteraceae bacterium, assembly GCA_046589675.1. Taxonomy (GTDB): domain Bacteria; phylum Pseudomonadota; class Gammaproteobacteria; order Burkholderiales; family Usitatibacteraceae; genus UKL13-2. The sequence continues at coordinate 1,172 of JBKJVA010000128.1, read as the reverse complement.
GCGTGGACAGCAAGAGCGGCCTGATTCATTCGGCCGCGGTCACGCCCGCCAACACCCACGACAGCCAAGTGCTGGAACATCTGCTGCACGGCAACGAGACGCGTGTCTGGGGCGACTCGGCTTATAACGGGCAAGGCGAGACGATCAAAGCGAAAGCGCCGAAGGCGCAAGACTTCACCAACGAGAAGGGGCGGCGCAACGCGCCGCTGACCGACCGGCAGAAGGAAAAGAACCGAACCAAATCGAAGGTGCGTGCCGCCGTCGAGCATCCATTTCTCACCATCAAGCAGGGATTCGACTTCACCAAGGTCTGCTACAAGGGTTTGGCAAAGAACGCGCATCGTTTCTTCGTCGCTTGTGGGCTGGCCAATTTGTATCGCGCACGACATTGGTTGATGCGACAGGACAGCAGAGGTGCGCCCGCTGCAGGATGAAGTGCCCGGAAAGCGGGGAAATAACCCGCTTTCCGGGTGAGAAAACGCGAATTTCCGACCTGAAAACGTCGCACCGATTGATGAGCTGGATTTTTGCATCAAAAATTGGACTTGATCAGACCTTCCCTAGCTGGCCTCCCACTGCCGTGAGGCAGCGGGGTTAAAGTGAGTTTGCGAACTTAACTTTTACCCGAGGAGGCCAGGATGAAATATAGCGCGATTGATCTGCATTCGAACAACAATGTGTTGGTCGTCACTGACGAGACAGACCGGGTGTTGGTCGAGAAACGATTACCGAACGAACTCGACCGTGTACTGGCACTGTTGGCACCGCACAAGGACGAGCTGACCGGCGTGGTCGTCGAGTCGACCTAAACTGGTACTGGCTGGTCGATGGCTTGATGGCCGCAGGCTATGACGTGAAGCTCGCCAATACCGTTGCCATCAAAGTCTATAACGGCTTGAAGTACAGCGGGGACGAAGCTCTGTCCGACCCATGGGCACCTCCGTGAGGCACCTTATGTGAACCGGACAGATCGCGTGCTACAAAACCGGACAGATGATGAAACCACGACATTCCGCCGCAAAAACCTTGCCCTTTCGAGCCCGTTGGGGCACACTCCCGGTTCCTTTTCGTGGGTTCCCGCTAGGGAATTCGTTTTACGGGACGGAGTCTGTAGAGTTAAAAGCTAACAAACTCGATCGCCCAGGTGTTTTTACTTTGGTTTATCCGCGCTT
>JBKJVA010000345.1:0-6528 GCA_046589675.1 Usitatibacteraceae bacterium | reverse complement strand
GCCGCTTGCGACATATTGCCGCGCGACAGGTCGATCGCCGCATCGATATATTTCAACTCCACGGCAGCCAATACCCGGTCGAGACTGAATGTAGCGTTGTTTTCGATCTCACGACGCGGGTCAAGGGCGCCTATGCTATTCGGCTGTGATGGTGATGGAACTTCCGGTAGTTCAAACTCCGTGATTAACTCTGCCGCGCTTACCGCATAGCCCGCGTACTTCGCGGTCAACCGGATGACGATATTCTTTAGTTCGCGCACGTTGCCCGGAAACGCATAGCGCTGCCATGCGTCACGCGCAGCGTCGTCAAGCGTAAATGGTTCTGTGTGATGTTTGGCTGCATATTGAAGGCGGAAATGCTCCATCAGCTTCAATTTGTCCTGACCCATTTCCCGCAATGGCGGAACCAGCAGCGAAAAAACTGACAGACGATGATAGAGATCGGCGCGAAACCGGCCGGCTTTTACTTCCGCGCGCAGGTCGCGATTGGTTGCGGTAATGATGCGCGCCTTTGAATGTCTTGGCTGGGTGTCACCCACACGTTGATATTCGCCGTTTTCAAGTACCCGCAGCAATTTGGGTTGCAGATCGAGTGGCAGTTCGCCGATTTCATCGAGGAACAGTGTGCCATCACCGGCATCTTCAAAGTAGCCCGCCTTGTTTGTCGTAGCTCCCGTGAATGCCCCCTTGATGTAACCAAACAAGGCGGGCTCAACCAGGTTTGCCGAGATTGCGCCGCAATTCAATGCAAGCAACGGCAGCGCAGCGCGCGGGCTCAAGTAGTGCAACGCGGCCGCAACGCGTTCTTTACCGCTGCCTGACTCGCCTTCGATCAGCGCCGGAAATGTGGATGAGGCATAGAGATCGATCTGGCTTTTCAGGTTGCGCATGGCCTGGCTATCACCGATCAGGCTATGCGCAATTTCATCCGGACTCGAGAATAGTTCGTCGTCGGTACTGAGTGCCGCAAAAAGCAGTTTTTTCAAGTGCCCGGGATCGCACGGTTTCGGCACCAGTTCAACTGCTCCCAGCGCGCGGGCGCGCCGCGCATTGGAATCCTCATTCTGGCCCGACAAGACAAGAATGCGGATGTGTTGCGACCAGCCGAGAAGATCGCCAAGAAGCTTGAACCCTTCTGCAGGCAAATGTGGCAGCGGGGGCAGGCCCAAATCGATGAGCGCCAGTTGGGGTTGAAACTCGCCACTTTTCAACAACGCCATCGCCTCGCTGCGGGTTTCGCGCACGCGCACGTCAAAGTCCTCGGAGAGTACAAACGAAAGGCTTTCTCCGATCAAAGGATCATCGTCGACGATAAGTAGTGCAGGTTTCAATGCCAAAGACTCTAATTGAGGGCGAAAGATTGCATTTATAGTTTCCAAGATTATAGGGAAGCGGCAAGCAACGGGGCAATAAAGTTTGGCGAACGCGCTGGCGAGGTGCCGGTCGAGCTAAACTTGTCATGGTGGCAATCACGCCAAATAACCGCAAATTGGCTGGCTCGGACCATTGCCACACCGCGAATTGGTATGGCGAATGATAAAATAAACAAAGTCGCCGCCCAGCGCGCGCTCCCGCCAACAAAAAACGAATCAATAAACTTTGTCCTCCACCCCATCACAGTCTGTCGTTGAGATTGACAATGTCGATTTTGCTTATGGCAAGCGCGCCATACTCAAAGGCATCAGCCTTAATGTACCCAAGGGCAAAGTGGTTGCCATCATGGGCGGGTCCGGCTGTGGCAAAACGACCTTGCTGCGTCTGATTGGCGGGCAACTGGCCCCTTCGAAGGGGATGGTACGCGTCGATGGCCAGAATATCGCTTCACTGGATCGACAGGGCATGTACGCGATGCGACGCAAGATGGGTATGTTGTTTCAGTTCGGCGCATTGTTTACCGACATGTCGGTGTTCGACAATATCGCTTTCCAGTTGCGCGAACACACGACGTTGCCTGAAGACATGATCCGGGATCTGGTATTGATGAAGCTCAATGCAGTTGGTCTGCGCGGCACCGCGAAATTGTTTCCAGCCGAACTCTCCGGTGGAATGGCGCGGCGGGTGGCGCTGGCACGTGCAGTGGCGCTCGACCCGATGCTTATCATGTACGACGAGCCCTTCGCCGGACTGGACCCGATATCACTTTCGGTGGTGGGCCAGACAATTCGCAAGCTCAACAACGCACTCGGCGCAACCTCGATCGTCGTCACCCATGACATCGTCGAATCGCTGCAAATTGTCGACTACCTGTATTTTGTCTCTGATGGCGTCATCGTCGGTCACGGAACGCCGGATGAAATTCGCCATTCGGATGAGCCCTACGTCAAGCAGTTCGTGCACGCAGAGCTCGATGGACCGGTGCCGTTTCACTATCCTGCGGGTGATTACAGCGAGCAGCTTGGCCTGGCCCGAATGACAGCTCCGCTGGCGCGGCCATGATCAGCGCGATCCAAAACCTCGGTAAGCGCGGTATCAATGCGTTTTGGCGCGGTGGTGCCATGGCACGTTTTTTCTTGCAGATCCTGACCCATTCCGGAACCAGTTTCCGGCGCTTTCAACTGACCATCCGCGAAATTTATTTTGCTGGCGTCATGTCGTTGATCATCATCATGGTGTCAGGCTTGTTCATTGGCATGGTGCTCGGTTTGCAAGGCTTCGAAACGCTGCAGAAATACGGCGCCGAGGAAACCATGGGTGTGGTCGTTGCGCTGTTGCTGGTGCGGGAACTTGGGCCGGTAGTGACCGCCCTGCTGTTTGCCAGCCGCGCCGGTTCCGCGATCACGGCAGAAATCGGATTGATGAAGGCCACCGAGCAGCTCAAGGCCATGGACATGATGGCCGTTGACCCGATGTCGAGAGTGGTGGCACCACGATTCTGGGCCGGCGTCATATCGATGCCATTACTTGCAGGATTATTTTGCGCCACCGGGATTTTTGGTGGCTATCTGGTTGCTGTTTTACTGGTAGGCGTTGACGCCGGTGTGTTCTGGAGCAACATGCATGCGGCCGTCGATTTTCGCTACGATGTTCTCAACGGCTTTGTGAAATCATTTGTGTTTGGTGTGGCGATCTCCATCATTGCCACCTTTGAGGGTTTTGATGCCGACCCGACTGCAGAGGGCGTTGCCCGCGCCACGACCCGCACAGTCGTCACGTCGGCTTTAACGGTGTTGTTGCTGGATTTGATTCTGACGGGCTTTATGTTGAGAGGTAATTGACCATGGATCGCAAAACCATCGACCTTTGGGTCGGAATTTTTATGCTGATGGGTATCGCCGCGTTGCTGTGGCTCTCGCTGCGGGTCGGAAATCTTGGCGAGGATCGGCCATCGAGTACGTATTCGGTGGAAGCAAAATTTACCAACATCGGCGGATTAAAAGCCAAGGCACCCGTCAAGAGTTCGGGCGTGCTGGTCGGGCGCGTGTCGGATATCAAATTTGACAACGACAAATTCCAGGCAGTCGTTACGCTGACCCTGGATGGGCGTTATTCTTTTCCGAAAGATACCAGTGCCTCCATTCTGACCTCGGGCCTGCTCGGCGAGGTTTATATTGGACTCGAACCTGGCGGCGATGAAAAGAAACTCAACAACGGTGACAAAGTGACGCTGACGCAGTCCGCCGTGGTCCTGGAGCGTTTGATTGGTCAATTTATGTTCGGAAAAGCGGCTGAAGGCGATGCCAACGGCGCGAAAAAGTAGTCGGTTGTATTACTTGAAAGTGGTCGTATGTCTTACTCGAAGCCAGTAGACGAAAATACCCACCGCGCGTTACTCTGCTGCATTCCCTCCCATAACCATTGATTGAACATAACATGTTGAAAAAATTGATATTTCTTTCCGCGCTCGCTGCTACTTTTGGCATCGGACTCGCTTCGCAAACAGCCATGGCGCAGGAAGCGCCTGACGCGATGGTTCGCAAAAACACCAACGAAATCCTGGCCGCAATCAAGGCAGATAAAGGCCTCGCGGCAGGCGACCAGAAAAAAATTGAAGCGCTCGCAAACGAAAAAGTGCTGCCCTACTTCAACTTTGTACGGATGACGCAGCTTGCCGTGGGTAGAAACTGGAAAGATGCGAATGAGGCCCAAAAGAAGTCGCTGATCGATGAATTTCGCACGCTGCTGGTGCGCACCTATTCGACGTCGCTTACCCAGTTTCGCGATCAAACGATTGAGGTGAAACCCACGAAAATGACAGCGGCGGATACCGAGGTCGTGGTGAAAACACAGATCAATCAACCCGGCGGCCAGGCGATTCCAATCGACTACAGTATGGAAAAATCAAGCGGCGAGTGGAAGGTATATGACGTGTTGATCGACGGCGTTTCCCTGGTGACCAACTACCGCAGCTCGTTTAACACGGAGATCCAGAAAAGTGGTATCGACGGGCTGATCAAGTCCATGTCCGAGCGCAATGCGAAGAACGCGGCGCGAAAATAATCAGGCTCACATGAACACTACGCATTCCACCGTGGTGGGAGAGGTTCTGCAGATTGAGGGTGCACTGAATTTTGTCAGCATGCCCAGAATCCTGGAGGAAACCGCACTCTACGCGGCGCAGGATAACTTGCCAAGCTGTCTGGCCATCGATTTTGCCCATGTGACCGACATCGACTCTTCCGCCGTGGCCCTCTTGTTACATTGGCGGCGAGAGGCGGCACGGCTGGGAAAGGCGTTGCGCTACGTTCATTTGCCGAATAATCTGGCAACATTGGCCACGCTCTACGGGGTAGACGAAATGATCCACTGCCCGTCGCAACAAATAGAGGCTAAGCCGTAATTTTCGCGGTACCGCAAAACTGCGGTTGATGTTTCTGCCGCTATCCGTGTTGATTGAACTGCTATGACCGCTGCAATTGAAGTCCACGGCGTCGAGAAACGCTTCGGCAGTTTCGTCGCACTCGCCGGTATTTCGTTGTCAATCGCGGAGGGCGAATTTTTTGCCTTGCTGGGACCCAACGGCGCAGGCAAGACCACACTCATCTCCGCACTGGCGGGCTTGACGCGGGCATCGGCCGGCACCCTCAGTGTCATGGGCCACGATGTGGTTGCCGATTATCGGGCGGCAAGGCGGGCACTGGGGATCGTGCCGCAGGAAATCGTCTTCGACCCGTTCTTTTCAGTGCGCGAAACCCTTCGCTTCCAGGCGGGGTATTTCGGTCTTGCACGCGGTGCCGTGCTGGATAAATGGATCGACGAATTACTGGCGAAACTGTCTCTTTCCGACAAAGCTGACCAGAATATGCGTCAACTTTCTGGTGGCATGAAGCGCCGTGTGCTGGTCGCGCAGGCGCTGGTACACCGTCCCCCAGTGATCGTGTTAGACGAGCCAACCGCTGGCGTGGACGTGGAACTGCGACAAACGCTATGGGCGTTCATTCGCGAATTAAATGCCGAAGGACACACCATTCTTCTCACCACGCACTATCTGGAAGAGGCGCAACAACTGTGTTCGCGTATCGCCATGATGAAGATGGGCAAGATCGTTGCAATGGATACGACCGACCATTTGCTCAACGCATTTTCGGAGCGCGTGTTGCGGGTAAAGATTGATGGCGAGCTGCCACCATCGCTGGCTTACGCACGCACCCAGCAGTTAGGGGCGTGGCACCATTTTACGATTCACGATCTGGCCGAGGTCGAAACCAGGCTTGCAGTCCTGCGCGAAGCCGGGGTGCACATCACTAATATGGAAGTGGCCGAACCCGATCTTGAAGAAGTATTTGTAAACGTGATGAAAAATAGATGATTGGCTTTCAGACATTATTGCTAAAAGAAATACTTCGCTTCTGGAAAGTGGGGTTTCAGACGGTCGCCGCGCCGGTGTTGACGGCGATGTTGTACCTGTTTATTTTTTCGCACGTGATGGCCGGGAGCAATGCCGCATTTTCAGGCGTCTCCTACGACCAATTCCTCATTCCGGGCCTGGCGATGATGTCGATGTTGCAGAATGCCTTCGCCAACACGTCATCGTCGATCATTCAGTCGAAGATCACCGGCAATATTCTGTTTATATTGCTGCCACCACTCTCCCACTGGAATTTTTACGGGGCCTACGTGATCGCCGCCGTCGTGCGGGCGTTGGCGGTCGGACTCGGCGTGTTTCTGGTCGGCATTTTCGTCGCGAACGTGCCAGTGCACAATATTATCTGGATCATCGTCTTCGCGCTGCTAGGCAGTGGTTTACTGGCGGCGATGGGGCTCATCGCCGGGCTTTGGGCGGACAAATTTGATCAACTCGCCGCATTCCAGAATTTCATCATCATGCCGCTCACCTTCCTCTCGGGCGTGTTTTATTCGATACGCTCATTGCCGGAGTTTTGGCAGGGCCTTTCGCATTTCAATCCGTTTTTCTACATGATCGACGGGTTTCGCTATGGCTTCTTTGGAAAGGCCGACGTTTCGGTCTGGCTTTCGTTTGGCGTCACGGCAGGTGCATTTTTTTGCCTTTCTGCGGTCACACTTTACTTGTTAAAATCGGGGTATAAGTTGCGTCAGTAGTAGTGCGCATCAAAGCGTAGATCGCCATTT
>JBKJVA010000137.1:0-1467 GCA_046589675.1 Usitatibacteraceae bacterium | reverse complement strand
GGGAAGCAGGCGGGGGAGACGTTTTTTATTTCCTTGCAGCCCGAAGATGCGTTCGGAGAATACGATGAAGCACTAATCCGCGTTGAACCGCAAAGTGCGTTGCCGGCGAACGTGACGGTTGGCATGCAATTCGAAGGCGTACCGCAAGGCGAAGAAGATGACCGCTGGATCGTTTATACAGTTACCGACATCGCCGATGGAAAAGTTGTCATCGACGGTAACCACCCGCTGGCTGGTGAGCGCCTGTTGTTTTCGTGCATTGTGAAAGACGTAAGACCGGCAACTGCAGATGAGCTTGCGCATGGCCATGTTCATGGCGCGCACGGCGTGCATCATTAGCAGTCCTTTATTTGCTCTCGCCCAGCGCTTTCAACGCGTATAGCTTTTCCAGTGCCGCGCGTGGCGAGAGCTCGTCCGGTTTAAGATCTGCCAACGCATCCAGCACGGGATGCGGTACTGTCTCGCTCGGCTTGGCCAATGGTACGAACAGGCTGCCCTGCGCTGACGAACTAGTGTCACCCATTTCAAGTTTGCTTAGATGCTTGCGGGCCGCGCGAACCACAGACTTCGGCACGCCGGCTAGCTGCGCGACCTGTAAGCCGTAGCTTTGATTGGCAGGCCCAGACTCCAGCTTGTGCAAAAACACAATCTTGTCCTTCATTTCGACCGCATCCAAATGAACATTCGCCAGATTCGGCAGTTCGGCATTCAAGTGCGTGAGCTCGAAGTAATGAGTGGCAAACAGGCAATAGCAGCGTGTGGATTCAGCCAGATGACGCGCAATGGAGTAGGCCAGTGCCAGGCCATCAAAGGTCGAAGTGCCACGGCCGATTTCGTCGATCAGCACCAGGCTGGTACTGGTTGCAGCATTCAAAATTGCCGCAACTTCGGTCATTTCCACCATGAACGTTGAACGTCCGCCGGCAAGGTCGTCCGAGGCACCGATGCGCGTCATGATCTGGTCGATGCGACCGATCTCGGCGCGGATTGCCGGCACAAACGAACCCGTGTGGGCCAGCAATGCGATTTGCGCGACTTGCCGCATATAGGTCGATTTACCACCCATATTCGGGCCGGTTATCAGGAGCAATTGTCGCGACCGTGATAAATCGCAATCATTGGCGATGAAGTTTTCAACCTGACTTTCCACAACCAGATGGCGTCCACCCTGGATGGTGATGCGGTCGTCGGCAACAAATACGGGGGGTACCAGACCAAAGTGGGTTGCGTTGAGGGCATTGGTGCACAGCACATCAAGTTCCGCCACGGCACGTGCCATCGCGTGCAGTGATGGCACCTGTGGCAGCAGTTGATCGAGCAGGGCGTCGTACAGCGATTTCTCGCGCGCGAGGGCGCGCTCCCCGGCAGAAAGGGCTTTATCCTCGAATGCCTTCAATTCAGGCGTAATAAAGCGTTCGGCGTTCTTCAATGTCTGCCGGCGGCGATAGTCGTCCGGTACTTTGTCGA
>JBKJVA010000191.1:0-4912 GCA_046589675.1 Usitatibacteraceae bacterium | reverse complement strand
GCGTTTAAAGCAGCGTTACGCCCGGATACTATTTTGGTTTCGGTCATGATGGTCAACAACGAAATCGGCGTGATCCAGCCGATTGCCGAAATCGGTGAAATCTGCCGCGAACGCGGCATCATTTTCCATGTCGATAGCGCACAGGCCACCGGCAAGGTGCCGATTGACCTGCAAACGCTTAAAGTGGATTTGATGAGTTTTTCAGCACATAAAACCTATGGCCCGAAAGGCATGGGCGCGCTGTATGTGCGTCGCAAGCCGCGTATCCGGTTAGAGGCACAGATGCATGGCGGCGGGCACGAGCGCGGATTTCGTTCCGGCACCCTGGCCACGCACCAGATCGTCGGTATGGGCGAGGCGTTTCGCATTGCGCGGCTCGAAATGGCAACCGAAAATGAACGCATCCGCATGCTGCGCGACAAATTGCTCGATGGCGTCAAAGGCATGGAAGAAGTTTATGTGAATGGCGATATGGAAAATCGCGTGCCGCATAACCTCAATGTGAGTTTTAATTTTGTTGAGGGCGAGTCGCTCATCATGGGTATCAAGGAACTTGCGGTGTCGTCAGGTTCCGCGTGCACATCTGCCTCGCTGGAGCCATCCTACGTGCTGCGTGCGCTGGGACGCAACGACGAGCTTGCCCACAGCTCGATTCGTTTTAGCATTGGCCGCTTTACGACGGAAGCGGATATAGATTTCGCGATCAAGCTATTGAATGAACGCATCCAGAAGCTGCGTGACATGTCGCCACTTTGGGAAATGCATCTGGATGGCGTCGATATCAGCAAGGTGCAGTGGGCTGCACACTAACAGGGCAATGCCCGTGCCAGTTGGTGCGGGTTCAGGTGAGCGGTATGTTCCGCTTACAGATACAGGAGTAACGAACATGGCATATTCAACAAAAGTAATCGATCACTACGAGAACCCCCGCAATGTCGGCTCATTCGACAAGAATGACGACAGTGTCGCCACCGGCATGGTCGGCGCGCCCGCCTGCGGTGACGTCATGAAGCTGCAGATCAAGGTCGGTCCTGACGGCATTATTCAGGACGCCAAATTCAAGACCTATGGCTGCGGCTCGGCGATTGCATCGAGCTCACTCGTCACGGAGTGGGTGAAAGGTAAATCAATCGATGAAGCCGGACAGATCAAGAACACGCAAATCGCCGAAGAACTGGCACTACCGCCCGTGAAAATTCATTGCTCTATCCTTGCCGAAGACGCGATCAAAGCCGCGATTGCCGACTACAGATCCAAACATGCCGAGCTGTTGAAAGACGCGGCAGAATAAGACAAAGGCGAAAGGCCAACCATGTCGATTACCTTAACTGAACGTGCAGCAACCCATGTGCAAAACTACCTGACCAAGCGTGGCAAGGGCATCGGCTTGCGTTTCGGTGTACGTACCACGGGTTGCTCCGGGATGGCGTACAAAATTGAATTTGTTGATACGGCGAGCGCTGAAGATCAATCGTTCGAGTCCAACGGCGTCAAGGTTTTTGTTGACCCAAAAAGCCTGGTTTACATCGATGGCACCGAGTTGGATTTTGTCAGAGAGGGGTTAAACGAAGGTTTCAAATTCAATAATCCCAAAGAGAAAGACACGTGCGGGTGTGGTGAATCGTTTAATGTTTAGCTAGTTTGTTCTCTTCAGCACCACCTTTTTTGCACCGCAAAATCCCCCTGTCCCCTCTTTCTAATGGGGAAAGCGCATCGCGCCGGGGGATTTTTCACGTGATATGAATACCGACTTTAAAAAAAATCATTTCGAGCTGTTCGGCATGGCGCCATTGTTTGCAATCGATGTTGCGGGGCTCGATATCGCCTATCGTGAAGTGCAGCGTGAAGTGCATCCAGACCGCTTCGCTAATGCGTCCGACGCCGAAAAACGTCTGGCCGCGCAGTGGGCCACGCAAGCCAATGAAGCCTATCGCACCCTGAAATCGCCGCTCAACCGTGGGCGCTATCTGTTAAGTCTCAACGGCATCGATACCGAGGAAGAGCGCAACACGGCGATGCCATTGGAATTTCTCACGCAGCAAATGGAATGGCGCGAAGCCGTCGTTGAGGCCAAGGCGGCAAAAGACGAGCCGAAGCTCGATCAACTCGCGACCGACCAGCGTAGTGCGGAAAAACTGCTTTTCGTCGAGCTCGCCGCGCACCTCGCGGACCCGACAACGTTGCGTGATGCGCGCGCAACCGTGCGCAAATTACGCTTCCTTGAAAAATTGGGCGAGGAGATTGATCTCGCCACAGAAGAAATTGAATCGTAATGGCACTGCTGCAAATCGCTGAACCAGGTGACTCAACCGAACCGCATCAGCATCGGCTGGCGGTGGGTATTGATCTGGGCACGACCAATTCCCTTGTTGCGACTGTCAAAAGTGGCGTTGCGGAAGTGTTGTTGAATCACGACGGAAACAAGCTCACGCCCTCGGTGGTGCGTTATTTCGCCGATGGTCACTGCGAAGTTGGTGCCAAACCGAAAGCCGAACAAGCCGAAGACCCGGCAAACACGATCGTCTCGGTCAAGCGGTTCATGGGGCGCGGCATGGCCGATGTCGCAAAATACGGCGCGTTGCCGTATAAATTTATCGATGCACCGGGGATGGTGAAAATCGAGACGGTCGCGGGTATCAAGTCGCCAGTCGATGTCTCGGCCGAAATTCTTAAAATATTGCGTATTCAAGCAGAAGAAACCCTGGCGGGTGAGTTGGTCGGCGCGGTGATTACCGTCCCCGCCTACTTTGATGACGCCCAGCGGCAGGCGACCAAGGATGCGGCGCGCCTGGCGGGTATCAATGTACTGCGTTTGCTCAATGAGCCGACCGCCGCTGCGATTGCGTACGGCCTGGACAATGCCAGCGAAGGCACCTTTGCCGTGTTTGATCTGGGTGGCGGGACGTTCGATATTTCGATTCTTAAGCTCACGCGTGGCATTTTTGAAGTGCTGGCGACCAACGGCGATTCCGCGCTCGGCGGTGATGATTTTGATCAGGCGATTGCGGCGCACTGGTGCAAATTGCAGGGGCTCGTCAGCGCCAACCGTAAAGACCTGCGGCGACTACTGATGGCCGCGCGGGTGGTGAAAGAGCAACTTACCGCGACCGAAAGCGCTGCGACTGAAATCCAATTGAGCTATGGGCAAACGCTCAATGTCAAACTTGCACGCTCGGAGTTTCATGCGCTGACATCACACCTGGTAGACCGTACGCTGGCACCACTCAGGAAAGCGCTGCGCGACGCCAAACTCAGCATCGACGACATTACCGGCGTGGTGATGGTCGGTGGCGCGACGCGCATGTTGCATGTACAAAGCGCAGTTAACGCTTTTTTTGCCAAGCCACTACTGAACAATGTCGACCCGGATAAAGTGGTCGCGCTGGGCGCGGCGATTCAGGCAAATGTGTTGGCAGGCAATAAATCCGGCGAGGACATGCTGTTGCTCGACGTCATCCCGCTTTCGCTGGGCCTCGAGACGATGGGTGGCCTGGTCGAGAAAGTCATCCCGCGCAATTCCACCATTCCGGTCGCGCGCGCGCAGGAGTTCACCACTTTTAAAGATGGGCAGACGGCGATGGTGATTCACGTCGTACAAGGCGAGCGCGATTTAGTAAAGGATTGTCGGTCACTGGCGCGCTTTACGTTACGCGGCATTCCGCCGATGGTCGCGGGTGCGGCGCGTATCCGCGTCGCGTTTCAGGTCGATGCCGACGGCCTCGTATCGGTGAACGCACAGGAACTTGTCAGCGGCGTCATGGCGCAAATAGATGTGAAGCCGTCGTACGGCCTGACCGACGCAGAAATCGCATCAATGCTACGACTAAGCTTTACCCACGCCCGCAGCGATGCCGATGCGCGGGTGTTGGCCGAGGCCCGCACCGATGCATCACGTTTGATCGAAGCGGCCAACGCCGCCATGCGTGCCGACAGTGAACTGCTGACAACCATTGAGCGCACCGAGATCACTCAGGGCGTGTTGGCACTTGGCCGCGTGGTAGAAACGCCAGACCCGCGTGCCATCAAGGCCGCGATTGAAATTCTTTCGGCTGCCACGGAAACGTTTGCCGCCAAACGCATGGACAAAAGTGTCGCAGCCGCATTGACCGGAAAAACACTCGCCGAACTAAGCGAAAAGTGAAGCACTCACGACGCCAAGACTGATAACCATGACCGCCATCACCGTACTTCCCCACGACCGGCTTTGCCCAAAGGGCGTAACGCTTGAGATTGCGCCCGGCACGTCGCTTTGCGATGCGCTGTTGCAGCACGACATTGCCATCGAGCACGCCTGCGAGAAATCCTGTGCCTGCACGACCTGCCACGTCATCGTTCGTGAAGGACTGGAATCGTTGCCGGATGCGCTTGAAAAGGAAGAGGACATGCTCGACATGGCGTGGGGATTAACGCCACTGTCTCGACTTTCATGCCAGGTGAAGGTGGCCGCGACGCCACTGGTGATAGAAATTCCCAAGTACACCATCAATCACGCACGCGAGGAGCACTGATGTCTCTCAAATGGACCGATAGCCTCGAAATCGCGATTCAACTTAACGATAAGTTTCCGGAAATTGACCCTAAACTCATCCGCTTCACCGATTTGCATCAGTGGGTTTGCGCGCTGGACGAGTTTAATGATGACCCGAACAAGTCAGGCGAAAAAATACTGGAGGCGATTCAGATGGCGTGGATCGAGGAGCGCGATTAGCTTTGATCTCTTCGGGTGAATTCCCCGCCGCTTGCGACGTCATGGTCGTAGGGTGGGCAGGCGAGCTGATTGCGCTGGGCATCTACCTTGGCGGCCAGGCTTGGCCGGCGATGACGGTGACGTCGTCCTGCGTTTGGGCGGGGGCCACTTCCAGCGTGCCTGCCTTGTCCGACAGGCCCAGCAGGTTGGCGCGGGCAGTGACGG
>JBKJVA010000348.1:0-3515 GCA_046589675.1 Usitatibacteraceae bacterium | reverse complement strand
CGGGTTTTCAAGGCACCGTACGATTCGGCAGGAAAACTCGACAATCTCCAGCACTGGCGCTGCTTACAGCCAACAAATGGCTGTTGAGGCACGCCAATGCTAGTGTTTCATGAATTGAATGGGATACATCGAGCGCGCGCGTGTTGCAAACGTTGTGGGGTTACAGCGAGTGGCGCAACTTCCTGCTGGTAATAGTCAAGGCCAGAATCGCCTGCCAGAACGCGGGGCAATCGTTTGAGGTTTTGTTGACGTCAAAAAAATGATCGGCTTTGCCAGGGGGCCAGTCGAGAAATCAATGATTTAGCGCTAACCCGCTATGCCTGCCATCTGATTGCGCAAAACGGCGACCCGCGCAAGGACGAGATCGCCTTCGCGATGACCTACTTCGCGGTGCAAACCCGCAAGCTGAGATCATTGAACTGAGTAAGCCATTCGACAAGGTTTAATTTCGCGCTACAATCCTGACCAACCAGTCAGCTTTGGAGTCGTTGCATGTCCGACCACATCGTTTTATCTTCGCATCCCAAGGCGCACAAGCGCGGTGCTTTTTTTGACATCCACTGGGGTGCGTTAAACCCGCATGAACGCGGGCCGGTGATCGCCAGTCTTACCGACATGGCGCAGCGTAATGCCATCGGCACCCACTCTGGCGCGTACGCCGTATATCGCGCACTGGCGGTCGCATCGGGTGCGCTGCAACGCGACCATCGCCCCGATCTGACTGATACCGCACCAGCCGAAATGATTGGCCCGCATCCGCAATGGGGGGATGCTGACAAAATTGTCTCGCTGGATCCATGGGGACACTTAGTCTCGTCTGCTTTCGCGGCGGAAATTGCCGCTGGTGCCGATGTGCGCCCGACCATCGCCGTCACCAAGGCGCATATCAATATGCCGGAGCTTAAGGCGGCGATTGTGGCCGGACGCTTGACACCCGACGGCGATATCCTTACCGCGAACGGCGACGTGAAAGTGACCAAGGCCGCGATCGACCCGGTATGGTATTTACCAGGTCTGGCCCATCGTTTCAAGGTTAAGGAGAGCGCGTTGCGGCGCGCCTTGTTCGAGCAAACAGCAGGCATGTTCCCGGAACTGGTGACACGTCCCGACCTGAAGGTATTCCTGCCGCCCATCGGCGGGATGACGCTGTATTTCTTTGGCGACGTGAATAAACTCGGCAAGCCCGAAACCAAAATTGCCTGCCGCCTGCATGACGAATGCAATGGCTCGGATGTATTTGGTTCCGATATTTGCACCTGCCGCCCGTATCTCGCGCATGGCATCGAAGTCTGCATCGAGATGGCGCAACAAGGTGGCGTCGGGGTCGTCATCTACAATCGCAAGGAAGGCCGCGCCCTCGGCGAAGTCACCAAGTTTCTGGTCTATAACGCCCGTAAACGTCAACCCGGAGGCGACCGCGCCGAAACTTATTTCGCCCGCACCGAATGCGTTGCCGGCGTCCAGGACATGCGTTTCCAGGAATTGATGCCCGACGTATTTCACTGGCTCGGCATCACCCGTATCGACCGTTGGGCGTCGATGAGCGACATGAAGCACGGCGCGCTGGTCGAACAAGGCATTGAGGTCGTCGAACGGGTGCCAATTCCGGATGAATTGATTCCGGCCGATGCGCGGGTGGAAATGGATGCGAAAAAAGCTGCTGGTTATTTCTCAAACTACCTGCCCGACGCCGAGGAATTGTCGGTCCCCAAGGGCCGCGGATTGGAAGAGTAATTGTCCGCAGCCTCTGCACACCAGCTAAATGACCGGAACGGCTGGCACACGCCGGTAGCAGACACGCATCCTGCAGCACAACTGCTTTCTGCATCTGCCGTGCGCATGCATTGCGACGAAATCATGGCGTATGTCGTGACAGGCGATTCACCGCATTTCGTCTGGCATCCCGAAAGGTTGGTGGCGACGGCCAGTTACGTGACCGATGTCATTCGCGAGCGCTATCCCGATTTGAAGGTGCCCTATCACAGCCGTTGGCGGCATTTCGAAGCCGGGGGCGTGGATCGCTGGGCCCAGCTCGCGGTGCACCACGGATTGAACGACAAAGACAAGAGAATTGAAAGAGTCAAAGCGCGCATCGATCTGGTGATTCCGAGTGTCCTGCTGGATGCCGGTGCCGGTGCCGACTGGCGCTTTTTCGAAGCAGCCACCGGCCAAACATTTACGCGCTCGGAAGGTTTGGGTGTCGCAAGCCTCGCGCTGTTTGCCAGCGGTGTACTTTCGGACGATCCGACGAACCCACTTTGCAGCGATGCTGCCGCCTTGACGCGCATCCAGCCGCAGCATATGGCCGAAGCATTTCAGGTGAACGCAAAAAATGCCTTGGTCGGTCTGGAAGGGCGTGCAGCGCTGCTCGCACAGTTAGGGTCCGTCGCCGCTGCAACGCCAGCCGTGTTCGGCACACCGGCACGATTGGGCAATCTGTTTGACACCCTCAGCGATCACGCGTCAAACCAACGCCTGCAAGCGGGGTTCATCCTCGCCACGCTGTTACGTGCACTGGGCCCCGTGTGGCCTGGCCGCATGATGCTCGACGGCGTCCCGCTAGGTGATTGCTGGCCCCATCCTGCGGCGACGGGCGGACGCGTGCCTTTTCACAAACTCACACAGTGGCTCACCTACTCTTTGCTTGAACCGCTGGAAGAAGCCGGCATCATCATCACCGGAGCCGATGCGCTGACAGGCCTGCCCGAATATCGTAACGGCGGATTGTTGCTGGACATGGGCGTGATCACCGCGCGCGATCCGACTTTTCACACGCGAATACTAACCGTCGATGACCCGATGGTCGTGGAATGGCGCGCGCTGACGGTGGTGGCGCTTGATCTTCTCGCCATCGCAATACGACACGAATTAGGTTTTAACGCCACTGACTTTCCACTTGCCCGCGTCCTTGAAGGTGGTACTTGGGCGGCGGGACGCAAGCTCGCTGCGGCACGACGTCCTGGTGGTGCGCCACCGGTCAATATCCAAAGCGATGGCACGGTATTTTAAATAGTCAAACGGAGAATACGATGCATCCGAATTTCCCGAATCTCAACGTGGTCGATCACCCGCTGCTTAAACACAAACTCACCTATTTGCGCAGTGAGGAAACCACTACCGATTCGTTCCGCCGACTGGTGAAAGAGATCAGCCAGATGCTCGCCTACGAAGTGACCCGAGATCTGCCGACCGAAAACATCACCATTCGCACGCCCATCACCGAAATTTCCTCGCCCGTGATCAGCGGAAAAAAACAATGCATCGTCTCGATATTGCGCGCTGGCAACGGCATGCTCGATGGCATGCTCGAATTGCTGCCCGCCGCGCGCGTCGGCCATATCGGCCTCTACCGCGACCCGGAAACACTGGAGCCGGTCGAGTATTACTTCAAGGTGCCCGAAGATATTGCCGACCGCATGGTCATCGTCGTTGATCCGATGCTGGCGACCGGCAATTCCGCCGTGGCCGCCATCAACCGACTCAAGGAATATGGCGTGACGACGGTAAAACTGGTC
>JBKJVA010000331.1:0-4676 GCA_046589675.1 Usitatibacteraceae bacterium | reverse complement strand
ATCGCTCATCAACACCTTTCCCTGATTAACCGGCCGCGTGGCAACGGTCATTGCGCTTTCACGAAGCGCATTCTCGGGCGACTTGGCTTTGCCAGCGGGTTTACTGTTGTTAAGCCTGCTGTTTAGTCCCACCACGTCGGGTATTATAAACGTCAACTCTGCCATCGCTACTCTCCCCGCCTACATTGAACCATCGAAAATTTCCGTAAAACACCAAATACTAATCCGCATAAAGCCCGTACTAATGACCCATATCGGGTTCAAAAGTTCAGTTTTCAACCCCGCCTTCACGGCCAAATTGACCGCCCCAAAGCATACAAATGAAACATTATGACGTTCTGATTATCGGCAGCGGTTTAGCGGGCATGTCACTGGCTTTGAGACTCGCCGAAACCCAAAAGGTTGCGTTGCTGACCAAACAGGAGCTCCTTGATGCCGCCAGCGCCTGGGCGCAAGGCGGGATCGCGGCGGCGCTGAGCGAGGAGGATTCGGCGGCTAACCATATCCGCGACACCCATATTGCCGGTGCCGGATTGTGTAAGGACGAAGCGGTGCGGTTTGTGGTTGAGAATGGCCGCCGCGCTGTGGAGTGGCTGGTCAATCAGGGCGTGCCGTTTACCCGCGACGACCAGAATGCCGCAGAACTTCACCTTACCCGCGAAGGTGGACATTCGCATCGTCGCATTGTCCATGCCGACGACGCAACTGGTCGCGCCGTACAAAAAACGCTGGTGCAGCAACTTAAATCGCACCCGAACGTTGAGATTCTGGAGCACCATCTCGCGGTCGATCTGATTACCTCCAGGAAACTCGGCCGGCAAGATGAAAATCGCTGTTACGGCGCGTACGCGTTGAATAATCTCACCGGCAACGTACATACTTTCAATGCGCGATTCACGGTGCTGGCAACGGGTGGCGCCGGCAAGGTTTATCTTTACACGACCAACCCGGACGTCGCCACCGGCGATGGCGTTGCCATGGGTTGGCGTGCGGGATGTCGTGTCGCGAACATGGAATTTATCCAGTTCCACCCGACTTGCCTGTACCACCCTCTGGCCAAATCATATTTGATTACCGAAGCGGTTCGCGGCGAAGGCGGTCTGCTGCGTCTACCCGACGGCAGAGACAAAACTAAAGCTGGCGCGCGCTTCATGCCGCAACACGACGAGCGCGCCGAATTGGCCCCGCGCGATGTGGTTGCCCGCGCGATTGACTTTGAAATGAAAAAGCGTGGTCTGGATTTCGTTTATCTCGATATCTCGCATAAACCCGCCGATTTTCTCACCGCACATTTCCCGAATATTTACGAAAAATGTCTGTCGCTGGGCATCGATATCACAACCGATCCGATCCCGGTTGTGCCTGCCGCGCACTACACCTGTGGTGGCGTCGTCACCGATCTGCGAGGTCATACCGATGTCGATGATCTCTACGCCATCGGCGAAGTATCCTGCACCGGTTTGCACGGTGCCAATCGCCTTGCGAGCAATTCTCTGCTCGAATGTCTGGTGTTTTCCGACGCGGTCGCCGACGATATGTTTAATCAGCCGTCACGCACTTCGCCGCCGTTGCCTGCTTGGGACGAAAGCCGCGTAACCAACGCCGACGAGGAAGTCATCATTTCGCACAACTGGGACGAGCTGCGCCGCTTCATGTGGGACTACGTCGGTATCGTGCGTACCGATAAACGCCTCGAACGCGCACTACACCGCATCGATCTGCTGCAATCCGAAATACACGACTACTACGCCAATTTTCGTATCTCCAATGACCTGATCGAATTGCGCAATCTCGTCCAGACTGCAGAGCTGATCGTGCGCTGCGCGCAAGCGCGTAAAGAAAGCCGTGGGCTGCATTTCAGCCTCGATTACCCCGAACTCGCCAACGACGCGACAGATACCGTGCTGGTACCATAGAAAATGAGCAGTTCACTATTTTCATCGACCGAAATCCGCGCCATTGAAATCGCGCACGCGAAGAATTTTCCCAAGCAAAGTCTGATGCTCCGCGCAGGTGTCGCGGTGGCGACCTTTGCCAGCAAGATTGCCAAGAAAAAACGTGGCGCAAATATCCTCGTACTCGCTGGACCGGGCAACAATGGCGGCGATGCCTGGGTCGCTGCGGCGATCCTGCAAAAAGCCGGACAACGCGTGACGTTACTGGAGCCACGTGTGCAAAAAATTCCAGCGCTCGCCGCGAAAGACGCAATCGGCGCTTTTCGTAAAGCCAAGGGCATGGTCGTCGACAAATTTCCCGATAGTCAACGATTCGATCTCATCATCGATGGCTTGTTCGGTATTGGTTGTCAGCGGGCGCCCGAAGGTAAATTTGCCGACGCGATCAATAGTGCCAACGCCAACTCGGATCGCAATCACACGCCCATTTTATCCATCGACGTTCCCAGTGGGCTCTCAGCCGACACCGGCGTCGCGACCGGCGCAGCCATCCATGCTGATTTCACGCTTACTTTTCTGGGCGCAAAGCCCGGGCTCCACACTGCCGACGGCGTCGATCACGCAGGCGAAATACATATAGATTCGCTTGGTGTTGCGCTGCCGGTATCTAAAGGCCAATTGCTCACGCACCTAAACATTGCGCCGCTTATTCCAAAGCGGCGCAAAAATTCACACAAAGGCAGCTATGGCAACGTCGGCATCATCGGCGGCGCGGCGGGCATGATCGGTGCCGCCGTTCTCGCTGCGCGCGCAGCGCTGCACATGGGGCCAGGCAAGGTGTTCCTCGGACTAGCCGCCAAGAATGCGCCCGTCTACGACACGATCAACCCCGAAATCATGATTCGGGCGGCTGCAGAACTTGTCGCGGACGAATCGATGACATCGCTGGCGATCGGTATGGGATTGGGCACCGTCAAGCGCGCACCACGCTTGTTGGGGGCTGCGCTTACCCATGCGGTGCCGATGGTTATTGATGCCGATGCACTCACAATTATTGCGGAAAACCCTAGAGTCAGCGCGGCTCTTCAGACAAAAATGGCCGGTAAGCCGCACCACGCCTTGCATTTGATATTCACGCCTCACCCCGGCGAGGCAGCGCGATTACTCGGCGCATCTACCCAGGAAATTCAAACTGATCGTATCGGCGCGGCGAAATCGATTGCGAAAAAATTCAATGCCGTGACCGTGCTCAAAGGTGCGGGCACCGTCATCGCCACGCCCGAGGGGCACTACTACGTTAACACCTCGGGCAATCCCGGCATGGCCTCAGGCGGCATGGGAGATGTGCTTTCTGGAATGATCGCTGCATTTCTTGCGCAAGGATTGAACGCGCTGGATGCGACGAAACTAGGCGTATTTCTGCACGGAGCGGCCGCGGACGAATGTCTGACACACGGCATGGCACCGCACGGACTTACTGCGTCAGAAGTCATTTTCGAGGCGAGAACATTGTTAAATGCGGGCCTTGTTCCGCACGACCATGAACACCAGCATAACCACGATTGACCATTGAGCCATGATCTAAAATTTAATAATGATCTAGTGCGGCCAACCTCTCCCCATACATTACCCATCCATGCAGACACCAAAAGTACTTAACGTTGGCGGTAACAGCAAGACCACGCTAATGCCGACACACTATGAACAATGGCAACAATGCTACCTGGATATCGATCCGCGCTGGAACCCGGATATCCTGTGCGACGCACGAGAATTGACAACCCAGACTTCGGGCAATTTCGATGCCATTTATTGTTCGCATAATTTGGAACATTATTACGCACATGACGTTTCCAAGGTACTTGCCGGGTTCGTGCATGTCCTCGTTCCAGACGGTTTCGCCGAAATCAAGGTGCCCGACATTCGTTTGGTGATGCAGGCAATGCTCGAGCGCAACCTCGATATTGACGAGCCACTCTACTTGTCCACTGCCGGCCCCATCACCACACGCGATGTGATCTATGGCTATGGTGCTGAAATTGAACGTACCGGCAATGATTTTTTCGCGCACAAGACCGGATTTACGCCCTCGTCCCTGCAGCGCGTTCTCAACGCGGCAGGCTTTCCATTTGTATTGCTGGCCAAGGGCGAACTGGAAATCCTGGCATTGGCCTTTCAAAGACCACCAACAACCCAGCAGCTTCAGATGTTTGGCCTACCCGCGATAACAACTTCTTAGCCAACGGTCACGTTACGGTGAATTTCCGCACTAGCCCGCAACGGCACGATAGATCCAAATCCCCGCAGCCGTCAGCAACAGCGATACCAGCAAGTGTGCTGCCGCCACACCCAGCGCCCACATCGCTTCACCGCGCTCTAGCAGGCCAATCACTTCGGCCGAATAGGTGGAAAAAGTTGTCAGACCACCGAGAAAACCCGTCACTGCAAACAATCGCCATGCGGGCGACAATTCAGCGTGCCGGGCAAAGTACGCGACGGCCACGCCGACCAGGAAACCGCCGACCGCATTCGCAACAAATGTACCGAGGGGAAAAAACAGGAATCGCGGATTGAGCCACGAAGCCAATCCCCAACGTGCCCAAGCGCCAACCGCAGCACCCAGGCCAACAGCGACAAATCCGTTCAGCAGGAAGCCACCCGCGTTCAAGTTGAGCCCTTCGCCCCTTCCAACACGGCCCGCAGCGCAGCAGGAATGGCCACAGACTTATTCGAGCGATAGTCAAACCAGACGATGACAAAGTCGCCTGTCGCAGCAGGCGT
>JBKJVA010000187.1:0-4692 GCA_046589675.1 Usitatibacteraceae bacterium | reverse complement strand
GGGGCAGGATGTCGCATCACACTATTTTGCACGAAGAGTGGACTGATAAAATGGCAGAATGACTGAAGCCCCGAAACCACCATTTCGCATTTCTGTCGCGCCAATGATGGACTGGACAGATCGCCACTGCCGGACTTTCCATCGCCTGCTGACAAAGCACACACGGCTTTACACCGAGATGATCACCACTGGCGCGCTGCTTCACGGTGACCAGCCTCGTCACCTCGATTTCAACAATGAAGAACATCCCGTCGCGCTGCAACTGGGTGGCAGTGAACCCACAGACCTCGCTGCCTGCGCCAAACTTGGTGTGCTTTGGGGGTACGACGAAATCAATCTCAATTGTGGCTGTCCATCGGAACGTGTACAGCGCGGCAGCTTTGGCGCTTGCCTGATGGCGGAGCCGAGGCTGGTTGCCGATTGCGTCAAGGCGATGGTCGACACGGTGATGGTACCGGTGACGGTCAAGCATCGCATCGGTATCGACAAAGTGGAGAGCTACGATTTCGTTCGCGATTTCGTCGGTACGGTCGCCGATGCCGGCTGCGCGGTGTTTATCGTGCATGCGCGCAACGCCATTCTGAAGGGCTTGAGCCCAAAGCAAAACCGAGAAGTGCCGCCGTTAAAGTACGATTTTGTCTATCAGTTAAAGCGGGATTTCCCGCATCTTGCCATTGTGCTCAATGGCGGTGTGCGCACTTCCATCGACATACAGCAACATCTTGCGCACGTGGACGGCGTGATGATCGGCCGCGAGGCCTATCAAAACCCGTATTGGCTGGCGACCTTTGATCGAGACTTCTTTGGCGATGTAGAGAATTCTACTACCCGAGAAGCAGTAGAGGCCAAACTGGCGCTCTACGCCGCCCGACAATCGCTGCATGGTGTGCCACGTCATAGCATCATGCGCCATACGTTAGGCTTGTATCGTGGCTTGCCGGGCGCACGCGCCTGGCGGCGTTCGATGTCGCAACAGCCAGTGTGGTCCACGTAGCCAAACTTGTATGGCCCAGAGGACGCCTGCGCTCCACAGTTGAGGCGCAGGCAATGAGTGCAGGCGTCCGGCTCCGGGGTTCTGTGTGGTTTACATTGACCACGCCAGTTGAAACGCGGCATCAGCGTTGAATTGGTCGGTTGTCCAGGATAGTCCAGTGATTTTCGTGCCGGTGGCTTCAAGCGTTGCACCACTCGGCACACGCGTCAGACGACTGGGATTCTTGCCCAGCCATTCGACCCATACCGTACGGTTCGTAGTGAGATTGCCAGCCATTTGGCTGAGCAACGACTTGTCGCTGGACAGTGTAACGAAGAGGTTGTGAACTCCCTGTGTTTCTGCCGTCGCGATCCGATAGGTGTACTCGATAGTCACCGACTCGGTCGCGGCAATATTGATGATGGCATCGGTCGAAATCGCACCGTCATCGTTCTCTACGATCAACATGCCCTTACGGGAAAGATTGCGGAAATCGATTGCAGTGAGTTGAGCATGGGATTTCGCATCGAAAATTTTGCCTTGCCAGAAATTGCCGCTTGAATGTGCATTCAAACGCAAAAGTCTCGCGCCTGCAGGCAACAATGCACTGAACGTCGCCGCAGCTGTATCCCCATCGGGTACGATAAAGGTCTGCATGACACGAATATCGATATGATTGCGACTGATGGTCACCTTCCAGTCGCGTTCGGTAGCATCAAGCGGATCGGCATCGCATCCATTGCCAAGCATTAACAAGCCCGGATAAGGCTGTGCTTCTGTTTCAGCGTCGGTAACCAAACCATCGCTGCCGGAAATAGCCGTTGTCGAGTCGTTCGGCGGTGCGACCGCATGGGCGTCGTTTGCCAGCACCAGCGTGATACCAGCGACAGCGAGACTCACTGCTACGCCGCAAACAACTGCCGCCAGAAACATCCTGAGAAAATCCCGCATCACAAATTGCAACCGATTAGCGTCCGGTAACGGCGACGCTTTGCTTCTGGCCCATGGCATTCTCATTGTTCGCTCCTGTGTGTTGGTGATCGACCTGCCTAGTTGACGCCGCGATCCAGGCAACATGGGTATGCAGAAAATGACGAACTGGAGATCGAATGTGGCGAGAACATGGCACGGCATTGATGCATGTCACCACACGCAAAGCGTTACGGTATATTCGTTCAGACAAAACAAGACTGGAACAATATAAATGGGAAAACGCATCGCAATCGTTGAAGACGACGAAGCCATTCGCCAGAATTACGCCGATGCGCTGCGTCGCAGTGGTTACGAGGTCGAGACATTCGCCGGGCGTGCTGAAGCGCACACTGCCTTCAAGAACAGGCTGCCGGACCTGGCGATTCTCGACATCGGCTTGGGAGATGAAATCGACGGAGGATTTTCATTGTGTCGCGATTTGCGCGCGCTATCTTCCTCGCTGCCGATTATTTTTCTGTCTGCCCGCGACAGTGATTTCGATGTTGTGTCGGGTCTTCGCCTGGGGGCGGATGACTATGTGACGAAGGAAGTGAGCATGCCGCATTTGCTTGCTCGCATCGCCGCGCTGTTCCGACGTCTGGAGGCAATGAGGCTTCCCATTCGCGCTGAAGACGTTTTGCATCGCGGTGATGTCATTCTCGATATCAATCGCCTTTCAGTCGCCTGGAAGAATATTGCGGTGGCGTTGACGGTCACCGAATTCTGGATGGTGCATGCCTTGGTCAAATTTCCAGGGCACGTCAAGAATCGCGAACAATTGATGCGCGAAGCGGAACTTACCGTCGATGACAACACGATTACCTCGCACATGAAACGCATTCGCAAGAAATTCATGGCGGTTGATAGCGGATTTGATTCCATCGAAACCGTTTATGGCATGGGTTATCGCTGGCAGGGTACCTAGACAGGATGCGATACCCCTCATTTTTCAACAGTATTCGCGCCCGGCTTTTGCTGATCGCGATATTGCTACTGCTGATCCCGGTCATCGGTTTTCGTTTCGTACAGCAGATGGAGCAGCTCTTACGCGAGGGGCAAAGACAGGTCCTGGTAAGCACAGCCAAGTTGCTTTCGGTGACGTTATCGGACCGGCCACCGCTGTTCTCGGCACCACCATCGGAAATTGAAGCGGAGCAGGTTGAACGGCGCAAGTTGCTGGCACTTTTCGGTAGTGCGGACCCCAAAACCGCCGCCCATCTTGGGACCGCCTATATGCCGTCCGATGAAATCGAAAAAATTCTCGGCGTGGTGGCGAAAACGGCGACACGAATCTGGGTGGTTGACGCGCGCTCGCGGGTGCGGGGGCTGGCGGGAAACTTGAACAGCGGTGACACAAAGCAAATTCCCCCCGGCGTATTTCAGCAGCTTTACACAATCGCAATCCGCCCCGTCATTCGCTTGTTTGCCCACGATCCTGGATGGGCCATTTCTGAAGATCCCGCTCACGTCACGCGCGCGGTAATGACGCAGGTTGATCGCGCGCTTTCCGGCCAGCCCACCGCTTATCCGCGATATGCCAGTGATGGCCGCGCCACGGTGATGTCTGCAGCGGAGCCAGTCTGGCAGGGAGACAACATCGTCGGTGCCGTCGTCGTGGAAGAAACGACCATCGGGTCACAGTCGATTACCTTTGCCGCGCTGGAATCTCTGTTGGCAATGACACTGGTGGTGTTGCTCGTTGGCTTCGGCGCTTTATTGTTGTTTGCCTGGCGACTTGCGTATCGTGTACGGGTACTTCAACGTGAAGCAGAAACCGCGATAGATGCACAAGGACGGATTCGCGGCAACATTTCCGGCACTGGCGCCAAAGATGAAATCGGTGCCCTGTCGCTTTCGCTGAAAGCAATTCTTCTGCGGTTATCGCACTACAATCATTACCTAGAACAGTTGGCTGCGCGACTTTCCCATGAATTGCGTACACCGCTTGCGGTAGTGCGATCGTCGCTCGACAACCTTCGCGCCACAGAAAACTTGGCTCAAGGAAACGTTTATATCGAACGTGCCGACGAAGGCGTGCAGAGACTTTCGTCACTGATCTCGCGGATGGCCGAGGCCACGCGACTTGAAAGTATGCTGGTGGGTGCGGAAAGAGAAAGTTGTGATATTGGTCGACTGATTGCGAGCTGTGTAGAAGGTTACCAGGCTGCGTTTCCTGCGACAGCGTTTGTTTTCCACCAGCCCAGTGGCCGCATTGTTTCTAACGTAATCGCCGACGCGATTGCGCAAATGCTCGACAAGTTGGTTCAGAATGCGGTGGATTTTTCACAGTTGGGGTCACCTGTGACTATTTCGCTTGGAGAGTCATCGCGTCAGATTCGCATTCAGGTCGAGAATAAGGGAATAATGCTTACCCCCGAGATTGCATCTGGCCTTTTTAGTTCGATGGTGTCTTCCCGTCACAAAGGGATCGAAAATGGTAACCACCTCGGCTTGGGCCTCTACATCGTTCGACTAATCGCGGAATTTCACAATGGCGGGGTAACCGCGCAAAACTTAGCCGACGGAACTGGCGTGAGATTTGAGGTAGTGATGTCGGCTTGAAACTTGCCGAGCGTCAAACAGCCCGTGCAAAGCAAAAAGCCCAACTCTGTATGAGTTGGGCTTTTTGGTGTTTGGGTCTTGGCGATGACCTACTTTCGCACGGGTATGACCGCACTATCATCGGCGCAACGTCGTTTCACGGTCCTGTTCGGGATGGGAAGGGGTGGGTCCAACGCGCTATGGTC
>JBKJVA010000289.1:0-4528 GCA_046589675.1 Usitatibacteraceae bacterium | reverse complement strand
CTCCAATTTAGGTTACGTTGTGGTCAGGCGTCCCGAGTGCATCAACACTCGGGATCGCCGCTTTGCCGATGTACCGCACCGGCGACGGTTGAAACTCTTAAGCCGCCATAGCTTTAATTGGCATTACGTTTGATTCCTTAGTCGCCATTGCGTCAATCAGATTCGCCCAATCCTGCATCATGACGATGCGCTCTGGCAGATACGCCGCCCGGTTGTATGCGTTGCGGACAGCATTGCGCTCCTTGTGCGCTAACTGGCGCTCGATTACGTCCGGTCTGTAATTCAATTCATTTAGCAGCGTTGATGCCGTTGTCCGCCAGCCGTATTGTGAAAATATACCGGCATAGCCCATGCGCTCTAGCACACGGTTTAGCGTTGTCAATGAGAGACATTTTTTCGGATCGCGTTGATTAGGGAATAGGAAATTCTGTCCGCCAGAATATGCCTTGAGTTCGGTCAGCAAGGCGATAGCCTGAGCGCTGAGCGGGACAACGTGAGCCTCGCGCATTTTCATGCGATGCGCCGGGACATTCCAGCAAGCGCCCGCTATATCAAACTCGCTCCATTCGGCTTGTCGCAATTCACTTGGCCGCACGAAGGTGAGCATTAGCAGGCGCATTGCGATAACCGTTATCCGATAGCCGCCGTACTTCGACAGCTTTTGCATGAATTCGGGAAAGTCTGTTTTAGATAGCGGTTTCTTATGCTGCACCTTTGGCCGCTTCACTGCACCCCTGAGCGCTGCCGCTGGATCGTGATCCGCCAGTAGCTTTGTGACGGCATACCGGAATATGGCGCTGAGCCATTGGCGCATTAAGATCGCCAGCGTTGGTGCGCCGCGCTTTTCCATTCTCTCGATGATCGCCAGCAAGTGCGCCGCCGTGATCGATCGCATCGGTAAAAAGCCAATATGCGGGTATGCGTCTAGCTTGAAGTTGCGCTCTACTTGGTGCAGATATGCGCCCGACCAATGGTTGCGATTGCGCTCTATCCAAGCCTTTGCGACCGCCTCAAAGTTATTGGCATTCTCTGTTGTCCTAGCGAGTTCTGCGGCCTTGCGGTTGTGCGAAGGGTGAATGCCTTGCTTGACCATGCTGCGGCACTTATCGCGCTCTATGCGAGCCTCAGCGAGGGTGAATTCATGACGGTTGCGCCGTTGTGCCGCTGCCGCCTCCATTGCGTCCTGCGCGGCCTTGAGCGCCTCTGGCGATAGCTTGCCTCTTGGGGCTTTTTCATCTTCGCCCTGTTTGCAGTACTCGCCAATGGCAAATACGTTCTCCTTCCCGTCGATCCGGTACCGATAGCGCCAGAGTTTTGAACCACTTGGCCGCACCTCAAGACAAAGCCCGTTCCGGTCGGTGAGCTTTTGGGGCTTTTCGCCCGCCTTTGCTGCCTCAATCGCTTTGTCAGTTAGCGCCATTTGCGGGTACCGGTAAGTTGATACCCGCTAAGATACCCGCATTTTTTCAGGATTGCAACGGGCTATTGCGGCCCATACCGGTTATTAAATATCTGTATCTTATCGATATTCTTAGCGACACCGGCCTATTTTGGACTACTGCGGTTTAAGGTATTAGTTATCGATCATGAGCAGCATTTTTCTCTCCTCATGTCGGATTGGTATCGATGCCAAGCGAAACCATTTCGGCGGCGCGCAGCAAGGCGCGCGCTTTGTTTTCGGTTTCCTGCCATTCGAGTTCCGCTACCGAATCGGCAACGATGCCGGCGGCGGCCTGTACATACAAGGTGCCGTCTTTGACCACGCCGGTACGAATCGCGATGGCCAGATCCATATTGCCGTTGAAGCCCAGGTAGCCGGCGGCCCCCGCATACACCCCGCGTTTGCTGGGCTCGAGTTCATCGATGATTTCCATCGCGCGCACTTTTGGCGTACCCGCAACGGTACCCGCAGGAAATGTCGCTCGCAGCAAATCGATTGGCCCAACATCATCGCGAATTTCGCCGTCGACATTCGACACCAGATGCATCACATGTGAATAGCGCTCAACCACCATCTGCTCCGTCACTTTCACACTACCGGTTTTTGCGATGCGGCCAAGATCGTTGCGGCCCAAATCGATCAGCATCAGATGCTCTGCCAGTTCTTTGGGATCATTCTTCAATTCAATTTCAAGCGCCAAGTCGTGTTCGGGTGTATCGCCGCGCTTGCGCGTGCCCGCTATCGGCCGCACCGTTACTTTGCTGCCTTCCTGTCGAACCAGAATTTCCGGTGACGCACCGACGATATGAAAGTCGCCCATGTCGAAATAAAACATATATGGCGACGGATTGATTGAACGCAGTGCCCGATAAAGGTTGATCGGCGGTGCATCGTATGACTGGGCAATGCGTTGCGAAATCTGCACTTGCATAATGTCGCCATCGACGATGTATTGCTTGCATTTCGCCACCGCTTTCAGGAAGGCATCCTTGCCGATTTCGGATTTTGGCGCACTCGCCACTGCGCCAGGCACGTAGACCGGAAGTGGCGCGTGTTGCCTTAGCCCTAGGCGCAACTCGGTCAACCGTCGGGTCGCATTGTTGTACGCATTCGGCATCGCCGGATCGGCGTACACAATCAAATGCAGTTTGCCGGAAAGGTTGTCCACCACGGCAAGTTCATCGGAGAGCATCAGCAGGATATCGGGTGACCCAATCACATCCTTCTTCAGGGCATGCTCATCGAGTTCCAACTTGTGCTCAACGTAGCGCACCGTGTCGTAGCCGAAATAACCTGCCAACCCGCCAGCAAACCGCAAGGCGCCTTCAATCGGCGCAGCATTGAAACGCTTGCGATACTTTTCGACAAATACCAGCGGGTCCTTGACGAAAACATGTTCCACCGTCTCGGTCTGGCCACCCGCTTTCGCCCGCACGATGGCGCATTCCTTGCCCTTTACCCTTAGCCATTCGTGTGCGGGCAATCCAATGATCGAGTAACGACCAAAGCGCTCGCCGCCAATAACGGATTCGAGCAAATAGGAAAACGGTTTGTTGGCCAACTTGAGGTAGATCGACAGCGGCGTATCGAGATCGGCGAAGGTCTCAAGGGTGACGGGTATTCGGTTGTAGCCCTGCGCGGCGAGTGCCGCGAATTGATTTTCGTTCATGATTTTTCAGCAAAGGTTCAAGGTGACAGTGGGACAGCGCAAAACAGCGGCAGCTAATTGCTTAGCGCCAGTTATGCCATCGCCACGTCCACGCCTGTTTGCTGAAATTCATGTTGAAGTGAAAAGAGAAATTAATGCAGAGGTAGTAGCTTAACAAATTTTAGCGCTGCGGGAACATCGTCAATAAATGCATCACAGTCCAGCCCGCGCAGTTCCTGGCCTTCGTTATAACCATATGGAACAATGAAAACCGGACTGCCTGCAGCGCGGGCGGCCCCGGCATCATTGACAGAATCGCCAATCATCAGCAACTCTGCCGTGCTGCATTCAAAAAACCTTGCTGCATGTTGCAGCGGTAGCGGATGCGGTTTCTTTTCCGGTAACGAATCGCCGGAAAGTACGATTTCGAAGTAACCATCGAGTCCCGATTTTGCGAGCAACGGCAAGGTGAATTTTTCAGCCTTATTGGTGACGCATCCCAGGCGAAAACCCTTTTCCCGCAAGGCATTGAGTCCGTCGACCACACCGGGAAATGGGCTCGACGTATCGCCAAAGCATTTCTCGTACTGGCGCTCGAAATTGGCAACCGCCACTTTTAATGCTGTCGGTCCTACTTCTCCCACCGCATCCTTGAGTGTCCTGGCGACCAGGTTCGCAATGCCCTTGCCGACATAGGTCCCGATCACGGCAGGATCCAGCGACGCGAAGCCAAGCGACGCACGCATCATGTTCGCCGCCGTCGCGATGTCGCCAACGGTATCGAGCAGCGTGCCATCAAGATCCAGCAGTACTGCCTTGACAGGAATCGGGAAGCTGAATTTTGGTTTTGCGCGCAGCTTCGGCTTCTTCACTACCAACTCTACATCTGCAAGGGTATCGGTCTGGGGGCCAATATCCACGGCGGTTTCCAAAGCATTGTCGCCAGGAACCGGGCCAGTGCTTGGGTTGAGAGCACCCTGCGCAGAGTTCATGCAGTTACCTTTGCCAGTTCCGCGCGCATCGCGTTGATCGTCGCGAGGTAATCCGCTTGGCCAAAGATCGCCGAGCCTGCGACAAACGTGTCGGCACCGGCGCGGGCGATCTCGGCAATATTGTCGGTCTTCACGCCGCCATCGACCTCCAGCCAGATTTCGCGCCCAGTCCGCGCAACTTCTGCCGCGATGCGCTTTTTCGCCTCAGCCAGCTTCGCCAATGCCGACGGTATGAATTTTTGTCCGCCGAATCCAGGGTTGACCGACATGATGAGGATCAGGTCAACTTTATCCATCACATAGTCGAGATAGCCAAGCGGCGTTGCCGGATTGAACACCAGTCCTGCTTTGCAACCGTTCTCGCGAATCAGGCTTAGCGTGCGGTCGACGTGGTCGGATGCCTCAGGATGAAAACTGATGATGTCAGCTCCGGCTTTGGCGAAGTCG
>JBKJVA010000295.1:0-4243 GCA_046589675.1 Usitatibacteraceae bacterium | reverse complement strand
GAAACACCCTTCAGGACTTCGTTGTTTCCATAGCGCTTGTGCAAATCTTCAACGAGTAGTTTTTGCATGACGGTTTCAGGCGCTCAATAGTTTGCCGGTGCGAAAGGCCCTGGCACCTGCCACCTTGGCCAGGCGCATACCGGCTGTGGCGAAATAGCGATTCTCCAGAGCGTACAGGACGCCCTCGGTATGGCTGACGAGTGTAGTGACTTCCGAGGTCAGGGGATTGATGACTTCGGCAAGCGCGTCACCCGCCTGAATCCAGTCGCCGGGCTTTTTCAGAAAAACGACTACGCCACTAACGGGCGATTCGATGGCCTCCGAACCGGCCAGTGGCGTTGCAGGATATCTGAGCGCTGGCATTGGCGGTACCGCGCCGTCAATCACGCCGCGATGGGTGAGGAAAGCAATGATGCTGTCCGCATCTTGGCTGGCGAGCGTATGGTTGACGTCGGTCTGACTGCGCAATTCCACGGTGACAGACAGACACGCCATCGGCACCGGAAAACGCCCCTTGAAATGTTCGGCAAGTTGCCACCACGTCTGCGAGCAAGCTTCGTCGAAGGGGTTGTCGCCACTTTCGGTCGCGAGCAGTGTCGCATAGGCCCCCATGTAGCGCGCCAACGGTTCGCATTGCGACCAAAGCGGTGTGCCCGTATAGAGATGCAGTACCGCATCGGAATCGCAGTGCAGATCCAGCGCCACATCGGCATCGCAGGACAGCCGCATCAATGCGCAGCGCATGCTGTCGAGTTCAGTCTTGGGTGTCAAGCTGTCGAGTTGATGAAGCATGGCTTTGCGAACTGTGTATGCGTTGGTGTCGGCGTCGGCACCCAGTTTTGATTCCACGCTGTCGGCGATCGCCGGGTACATGGCTGGATAATGCCGGTTGAAATTTTCGCCGGTGGCCATCTCGAAACGACCAATCTGACTGTACAAAAGTGTCTGTGCAAGGCCGACCGGATTGGCAACCGGAACGACGACAATCTCACCGCGGATTTTTCCCGACGATTCGAGTTCGACAAAGCGGCGTCGTAAGTGATGCGCCACCAGCATGCCGGGAAGTTCGTCGGCATGCAGCGAAGCTTGAATGTATATTTTTTGCCCGGGTTGTTCATTGCCATAATGAAAACTGACAATTTCGCGGGCAGTACCAACGTAGGTCGACAGCAACGGATGTTTTTTTGTTTTCATGGAAGTTCAAGTTCTGGGTACAAGGTGCCCCAGCCAGCGCCTTTCAGCGAGACGGAATAGCGATACCAGCATAAACGTTAGCGTCAGATAAAAGCCCGCCGCCGTAATGAATGCCTCGAACGGCAGATAAAAACGGGAATTGACTTCGCGCGCGGCCCCGGTGATGTCCATCAGCGTGACGATGCTGGCAAGTGAGGTGCCGTGGAGCATCATGATGACTTCATTGCTGTAAGCGGGCAGTGAACGGCGCAAGGCCGACGGCAGCAGGATGCGTCGGTAAAGGATAACCGGCGACATGCCCATCGCCTTGGCAGCTTCCACTTCGCCGTGATGGGTGGCGGAGATGGCACCAGCAACGATCTCAGTGGTATAGGCGCATGTATTGATGGCGAATGCCAGCATTGCACAGAACCACGCCGACGAAAACAACGGCCAGAAAATACTCTCCCGCATCCAGGAAAACTGGGCGAGACCGTAATAAATCAGGAACAGTTGCACCAGCAGCGGCGTACCGCGGAATACATAAGTAAACAACCATACCGGGCGCGAGGCCCACGGATTTGACGACGCGCGCATGACGGCAAGCGGAATGGCGACGGTCAATCCCGCAGCTAATGCAACAAACAATAATTTAAGCGTGACCCAGGTACCACTGAGATACATTGGAAGGCTGGACGCGATGACGTCAACGTTTAGCATCCGTGACTCTTTGCTGCGCTCATGTTGACACCATCTTGACGCCGAGTGAATAGCGCTTCTCGAGCGACTTCAGCAACAAGACTGAAACGGTGGTGATGACCAGATAAAGTGCGGCTACCGTCAGGTAAAACGTAAACGGTTCGCGCGTGGACCCAGCCGCCAGGCCAGCACGATTCATCATGTCAGACAGGCCGATGACCGAAACCAGCGCGGTCGATTTGACCAGCACCAACCAATTATTGGTAAACCCCGGCAGTGCGAAGCGCACCATTTGCGGCAAAGTTATGCGGGCAAGTACTTGCAACGACGTCATGCCATAGGCAACGCCCGCCTCACGTTGTCCTGGCGGAACAGCCAGCATCGCACCGCGAAAGGTCTCGGTCAGGTAAGCGCCAAAAATAAAGCCGATGGTGGCGACACCGGCAATAAAGGGATTGATGTCGACGACCTCTTTCATGCCGACGCGGGCACCGAGTTCGTTAACCGCAAGCTGGCCACCGTAGTAGATAAGCAGCATCAGGACCAGATCGGGCACGCCGCGGATAACGGTGGTGTAGACGGTGGCGATGCCCCTGAGCATGCTGGAACGCGACAGCTTCATCAGTGCACCTCCCAGGCCGAGAACGAGTGCAATGAGAAGCGAGCAAACGGCCAGTGACAGCGTGGTGCCCGCCCCCTCAATGAGGCTCGGTAGGAAGCCGTGCAACATCCCGCTTCAGTCGTACGCCCGGCAGCAGCCGCAGCACATCAAATGTGCGCTTCCGGACATGGCGGCAGATTTATTTCCCACCGTAAATATCAAAACTGAAATACTTGTCATTGATTTTCTTGTAAACGCCATTGGCGCGGATCGCTTTGATCGCTGCGTTGAATTCATCGCGCAGGGCAGTATCTGTTTTGCGCAAACCAACGCCGGCACCGTAGCCGAAATACCTGGGCTCGATGTAGACGGGGCCGAAAAATGTAAAATCCCTGGCAGCAGGTAGCGGCAGGAAACCAAGTGAGGCGGCGACCTGGTCTACCAGCACGGCATCGAGCCGGCCCGACATCAGATCGAGAAACACATCGTCTTGCTTGGCGTAGCGGACGATTTCGGAGTCCTTGAAGGTATCTGTGGCAAAACGGTCATGGACGGTGGTGCGCTGCACGCCGATGCGCTTGCCTTTCAGTCCAGCCTGGGTGGCGGTGAGCGCGGCGCTTTTCTTGCCCACAAAGCGCGCCGGCGTGTGGTAATACTTATCTGAAAATTCCACCACTTTCTTGCGCTCATCCGTGCTCGACATTGACGCGATAATTGCGTCTATTTTCTTTGCCTGGAGTGACGGGATCATGCCGTCGAATTCCTGCTGCACCAGCGTGCATTGCGCCTTCATCTGTTCGCACAATGCATAAGCGATATCGATATCAAAACCTTTGAGCTTGCCATCGGTGCCGATCTGACTAAAGGGTGGGTAAGCGCCTTCAACGCCAATTTTAATTTTTCTGGCCTCCTGCGCCGATATGGAAATTGCCGAGGTCAGCAGCACAAGCAGGGCAGATAGAAGTACTTTTCTCATGTTCAAGAGCTCTCAAATTCTGTTGGAAATGGTTGTACTTTGCTAGTTTGCCCCAGATCGCGCTGGTTGGTGCGCGCGATGCAGCAGGTCGCTCATCACTAACCACAAACACCGGCGGGAAATTCAAGGCGAATACGGCTGGAAACTATCGCAAGTACTTGTACCTCGAATTTGGCACGGCGTTTAGTATCATGCACAGTCGCACCACCTTCAGAATCCCATGTCCTCCACGCTCATATTCGCTTGCATCGCCGTCGCGGTGCTGATCACCTCATTCATTTCAGGCATCCTGGGTATGGCTGGCGGCATGATCCTCATGGGCGTGCTGCTGGCGCTATTGCCATTGCCCACTGCGATGGTGCTGCACGGCGTAACGCAGATGGCCTCGAACGGCTGGCGCGCCTGGTTGTGGCGGACCAACGTGAGTTGGCGCGTGTTCCGCGGCTACGCTCTCGGTGCATCCATCGCGTTGCTGGCGTTCATGACGGTGCAGCTGGTGGTCAGTAAACCGGTTGCGTACATCTTGTTGGGACTTACGCCGTTTGTGAGTTTCGCCATGCCCAAACGGCTCGCATTGAATGTCGACTATCGTGGCCATCCGATTTTTTGCGGCGCGCTATGTTCGGCCATGCAATTGCTTGCGGGCGTTTCCGGACCAATGCTGGACGCGTTTTTTGTGCATTCAAAGCTCGACCGGCGTGGTGTGGTGGCAACCAAGGCGATGTCGCAAACGTTTGGTCATCTGGTCAAAATATTTTACTTCGGCGGTATCGGTTTGCTGGCCACAAGTAACA
>JBKJVA010000220.1:0-3607 GCA_046589675.1 Usitatibacteraceae bacterium | reverse complement strand
TTGCCTGGCCTTGGCTTTTTGCCCGGCGAATTGGGGTTCGTACGCGGCGACAAACTGCATCGCTTTGTCGATGCGCGCTTGAAGCATCATCTCATTCAGGATTTTCCAATACGGTTCGCAGCAGTGGCCACCGAACTTTCTACCGGCAAGCCGGTGGCCTTTAACTCCGGCGATGCGGGCTTGGCGGTCGTGGCGTCGAGCGCGGTTCCCGGTGTTATCTCGCCGCTCTACATCAACCGGAAGTATTACGGAGACGGCCAGATTGCGAGCCCGCTACCGGTGGCGCTGGCACGCGAACTGGGCGCTGTGATCGTCATTGCGGTAGATGTAATTTATCCGCCCGAAGATGCATTTGTGTACAGCGCCATCGGTGTGATGTTTCAGGCATTTGCGGTATCTGTCCACCGGCTGAAGGAGTATGAAAAGGTGGGTGCAGACCTGGTGGTGGCACCGGCGCTTCGCAAGACGTCCGGGCAGTTCACGTTTGCAGATCGGGGCCATTTAATCGCGGCTGGCGAGCAGGCCGCCCTGCAGATGCTGCCGGCTATTCGGGCAGCGTTCGCCAATCCGCCATTGATTCGCTGATTTAACAGGTGAAAGAACTGTCAGTGTGAAAACTGAAAAATTCAATTGCATGCTCGACCCATTTTTAGAGCCATCGTGGAAATCGAAGTGCCCGTGAAGGTGATGTTTCAGTCATCGAACCAACGCCTGCCAACTTGTGCATATAGTGTATTTCACCAATCTATGCTTTCTCGCTCCCATGAGCCTTCGCTTTTCGATGACACATACATCGACCGAAAAATTACCAAAACCGTAAGTAACCTGGATACGTTGAGTCCAATTCGGAGCCCGTTTATGAACAGAACGAACAGCAACATCAGCCCAGAAGTGCGGCGCGGCAAGCTCCCGATGCCGGAAATAAACGTTGTCATTTTTTCCTTCCTCCTCAACTTTGTCTGGGAGATTTGGCAGGCACCTTTCTTTGTCGGTATGTCCGATGCGCCTCACTGGGAAGCCGTAAAAAGCTGCACACGTGCCAGCGCAGGCGATGTCGTGATCATGCTGGTTGCGTTCTGGGGAGTCGCCGTGGTAAACCGGTCGCGCGCTTGGGCTTTGGATTTCCGTCAACGGGACTTGGTAGCCTTTACATCGATTGGCTTTGTTATAACGGTGTTGATGGAATGGCTGGCCACCGGGCCGCTCAGTCGTTGGACCTATGCCGATACGATGCCTGTCGTGCCGCTACTTGGGATTGGGCTGCTGCCCGCGCTGCAGTGGTTGCTGTTGCCACCGCTTGTCCTCTGGTTCATGCGGCGACAGCTCAGTTGATACCGCTTTCAAGCTGCCTGGTTCCGGCCAAACGCACGAGCGCCACATTACCTTGAATCGCACCCCCACACGGGCGCGACCGGTTGGAAAACTGCCTCAGGGGCGTAGAATTTCGGCTGCGATGCAGTGCATTTGAAATGGCTTGCATCCGTACCATAGTACAGAGAGACAATAAAGTGGCCTGCAATGATCACGACATCCACCCATTCCCTTAAAAAATTGCTCACCATCGGCGCGGTTGCCGAGCGTGCTCGCGTGAGCGTCGAGACGATCCGCTTCTACGTCAGAAAAGGACTGATCGAGCAGCCTAAACGTCCGCTGGGTGGCATACGCATTTATCCGGAAGCGACGGTCGAGCGACTGGCATTCATCCATCAGGCTCAAGAATTGGGCTTTACCTTGCGCGAGATCGGGGAGCTGCTGGCCCTGCAGGCCGACCCCGCCGCCGATTGTGGCGATGTGAAAAATCGCGCGGCCGAAAAGCTGGTCGAAGTGGAAGCGAAATTCATCCGCCTGGCCGCCATGCGCAAAACATTGCGACAGCTCGTCGACATCTGCCCCGGCGCAGGTGATCTGGATGAGTGCTCGATTGTCAACGCACTTTCGGCATCGTCTGCCGAACCAACTACCCTCTCTACCAATTCATCCAGGAATACCCCCATGAAATCCACGGAACTGAACATTGAAGGCATGCATTGCCAAGGCTGTGCCAAAACCGTTGAAATGCTGTTGACCGCAGTTCGAGGCGTTAAAACGGTTACGGCTTCTTATGCCGAACACGGCGCGCGGATTTTTTATGATCCTGCCGCGGTTGAACCCGGGGCACTGGCGGCGGCGGTGGACCGAGCCGGGTACACCGCCACCGTGCGGCCCTAAGCTTTATGTTTGGCGGCGATTGGGTGCAAATGCTGGTCTGGCCTATCGGCTTCGGGTTGTTTGCGTTTATCGAACCGTGCGCCATTGGTGCCACCCTGCTTTTTATCAAGACACTGGAAGACCAACCTGCCCGTGCGAAGCTGACACAGGTATTGACCTTCACGCTGGCCCGCATGTTGTTTACCGGCATGCTGGGGGTAACGGCGGTACTGGTGGGTTCATGGCTTCTTGGGCTGCAAAAGGTTGTGTGGATTCTGGTCGGTGTTTTATATACGTGCATTGGCGTGCTTTACCTCACCAACCGAATCGGCCTCTTGATGCGCTCGATCGGACCATCGCTCTCGCGATTGCAAACCCCGCGCGGTTCAGCCGCACTGGGTGCTCTCTTTGGGTTCAATATTCCCGCTTGCGCGGGACCATTATTGTTGGCATTGCTGGCAGCCTCAGCCGCAGAAGGCGCGAGCGGTGCCACTGCAGCGCGCGGATTTGTTTCACTCGCCTTGTTCGGCTTGGCCATGTCGCTACCGCTAATTGCTGCGGTACTTTTTGCACCTATGCGGCGATTCCTCGACTGGTTGGCAGCCCTGAGCCGGCGCATTCCGTTCTGGACGGGATTGATCTTTGTGGTGCTGGGGATCTGGTCGATCTGGTTTGGCCTTTTTGTCACGATCGCCTGAGTTGAGAAAAAAGGCGTTGACTACGTAGCGTAGTACGCCCTCTACGATGATGACTTCATCCACTGAAATGTGAAACAGGAGTTCATCATGACAACACTTACGGATAGCATTGCGCCACTCTGGAGCCACGAGCCCGCGAGCCGCCCTGACCTGGCGCGCATCCGTGCCCGCATCGCCGGCATGCACTGCTCGCTTTGCACCGGCACCATTGAGAAAGCGTTGGGCCACCATAAAGGCGTTGAAAAAGTATCGGTTAGCCTGACCCACGAGCAGGCATTGGTCGAATACGACCCTAAACGCGTCTCGCCGCAGGAGCTTCTGAAAACGTTGACGCAAATGGGTTACGTCATTTCCGACCCTAAGAAACTCGAGCCTTTTGATGCGCAGGAACGCCAGCTAGTCCAGGAGGCGAATCGCTTTCTGATCGCCACCGTCTTCAGCCTGGGTTCACTCACACTGATTTCGCAGCCTGACGACCTCTGGTATGCCGTTTTGCAATCCTTGGTGGGCCTCAGTTTGCTGGCGTTCGTGTTCCTCGTGCTGCGCGTCTCGGGCCTTGCCAAAGCGATTTTCGGGACCACAGTCATACTTACGGGGACCCTCGGGCTCTTCTGGTTCAAGCAGAGCGGCCAGTTGGCGGGTGGCGAAGGCTGGATCTCGGCCGCGCTCGCGGTCATCGTCGTCTTCATCCTGTCGCGACACATCCTTTATATGGCCTGGCA
>JBKJVA010000302.1:0-17972 GCA_046589675.1 Usitatibacteraceae bacterium | reverse complement strand
CTGCATTAATTCTCGTTAGCGCCATGCTCGTCGCCGGGTCTGCAGCCGCCAAGGAGCCCAAGCCGTTGCCGATACGCCTTGCAACGACGACCAGCACAGAGAATTCGGGTTTGCTGGCTGCACTATTGCCCGTGTTTGAAAAAAAATACGGTGCCCCGGTGCGCGTCATCTCAGTAGGGACGGGACAAGCGCTGAAACTCGGCGAACGCGGCGATGTTGATCTGGTTCTGGTGCATGCGCGCGAAGACGAAGATAAATTTGTAGCCGCTGGTTTCGGCGTTAATCGGCGCGATGTCATGTATAACGATTTTATTTTGGTCGGCCCGACGGCGGATCCGGCCGGTATTCGTGGCATGACGCGGGTCGGTGAGGCGTTGAAAAAAATTCATGAAACCGGCGCGACTTTCGTTTCACGTGGCGACGAATCAGGTACCCACATCATGGAGCGCCGACTCTGGAAGGAAGAAAATATTGTGCCAGGTTCGGCGGCCGACGCTCGGCGTTATTTATCAGCGGGGCAGGGCATGGGTGCGGTGTTGACAATGTCGGCAGCGCTCGCTGCTTATACCCTTACTGACCGTGGCACGTTTGTGGCGTATAAATCCCGAATTGGGTTGGAAATTCTCGTTGCAGGCGATCCGCGGCTGGCCAATCCGTACGGCATCATTGCGGTCAACCCGACGCGCCACGCCCACACGAATTTTACAGGCGCGATGGCCCTGATCGATTGGATCACTTCTGCTGAGGGGCTGGCACTGGTCGCGTCGTTCAAGGTGAATGGAGAGCAGTTGTTTTTCCCGGGTGTGCCGCCTGCTGCGGGCTACAAGAAAGCCGGTTCGCCCAATGGAATTGGTTGAAGCGACGCGCGAAGCATTTCGCCTGCTGCTGTCGGGTGATGCTACGCTTTGGACGATCGTCTGGATTTCCCTGCGCGTGTCGCTTATGGCGCTGCTGATCGCGACGCCGCCAGCGGTCGCACTTGGATTTTTCTTGGCGGTCGCATCGTTTCCGGGGCGGCGTGCGTGCGTGATCGCGCTACAGAGCCTGCTTTCGTTTCCGACCGTCGTCGTCGGATTGATTCTATTTTTGTTGTTTACGCGCCAAGGTCCGCTCGGCAGTCTGCAAATGCTTTATACACAGGAAGCGATGATCGCGGGCCAGGCGGTTATCGCCTTCCCGGTGTTGGCGGCGTTCGCGCTATCAGCCGTGCAAGGTGCGGACTTGCGGGTACGCGAGACCGCCCTGGCGCTGGGTGCGTCGCGTACGCAGGCGTCGTGGACGACACTGATTGAAGTGCGTTTTGCGGTGGTGGCCGGGATGCTTAATGGCTTTGGCCGGGTAATCTCGGAAGTAGGTTGCGCAATGATGGTCGGTGGCAATATCGCAGGCATTACGCGTAATATTCCGACCGCAATTTCGCTGGAGACCAGCAAAGGTG
Source organism: Usitatibacteraceae bacterium (assembly GCA_046589675.1). Lineage (GTDB taxonomy): Bacteria > Pseudomonadota > Gammaproteobacteria > Burkholderiales > Usitatibacteraceae > UKL13-2. The sequence goes on along the minus strand of JBKJVA010000302.1, from coordinate 16,534 downwards.
ATTTTGCCCAGGGCATTGCCTTAGGCGTCGTGCTGATGGCTTTTGCGATTGGTGCGAACCTCGCATTAGCGTGGGCGCAAGGCCGTGGCGGTCTCGATTGAACATGAGCGGGGGCAACGGTGGACTAGAGCTGCGCGGCGTCGTGAAGTCGTTCGGCGAACGCCGTCTCCTCGACACTGGCGCGCACACATTTTCCGCTGGTGAGCTGTACCTCATTACGGGTGACAATGGTGCCGGCAAAACTACCCTGTTAAAGGTACTGGCAGGGCTGCAGACGGCGGACAAGCTTGACTTCCGATTCAACGGCGTGAGTTACACGCATGCGCACTACCCAAATGCGCTGCGCCGCGAAATCGTGTACGTTCACCAGCATCCGTATTTATTTTCAACCAGCGTAGCTGCGAATATCGGCTATGGCCTGAAGCTGCGAAAGGTACCGCTGCAACAGCGCGAAACCGCGATTGCGGAAGCGATTCGATGGGCGGGTCTCGGCGATGTTGCGAACATTGCGCCGAAACGATTGTCAGGCGGCGAGAAACAGCGTGTGGCACTGGCGCGCTCGCTGGTATTGAATGCGCCGGTGATGTTGATCGACGAGCCCACCGCCAATTTGGATGCAAAGGCGCGCGAACAAGTCAGAGTCCTGCTGGAATCCCTGCGCGCCGCAGGTCGCATCGTGATCATTGCCACGCACGATCCCGCTCTCATGGCCTTACCTGCAGCCAGCGCCTGGCAACTACTGAACGGAAAGCTGATCCAGCAAGCCTAGCAGCCTGTCGGACTTAAGGGAAATCGGCTGCAAAATGACCTGGCCGGTGCATAATTCCCCGCTTTCCAGCGCCAATGGAACAACCATTGGCTCGAAAAGCGTGAAATTCTGCCCGCGCCCATCTCATTTTTCGCTTCGATTCCTTAAGTCCGACAGGCTGCTAGGGAAATTACTTGGCCGCGAGCATGGTCTGTAGCTCACCTGACTGATACATTTCCCGCATGATGTCGGAGCCGCCGACAAATTCGCCGTTGATATAGAGTTGCGGGATCGTTGGCCAATTGGCGTATTCCTTGATGCCCTGGCGGATATCTGCGTCCTGCAGCACATCGACCGTAAAGGGTGAGTCTACGCCGCAGGCTTTGAGCATCTGGGTGGCGGATGCCGAGAAGCCACACATCGGAAATTGCGGCGAACCCTTCATGTACAACACGACGGGGTTGGATGTTACGGTTTCGCGGATTTTGTCTTGTACGTCCATGGTGAAGCTCCAGTTGTATTCAATGTTTCGCAACCTGTCGGACTCAAGGGAAATCGGCTGCAAAACGATCCGGTTGGTGCATATTTCCCCGCTTTCCAGCGCCAATGGAACAACCATTGGCTAGAAAATCGTGCAGCGGGGTAAGCAGGTATTTCGCCGTAAGGCGAAAACTCGCAAAATCTGCCCGCGCACAGCTCATTTTTCGCTTCGATTCCTTGAGTCCGACAGGCTGCTAGCGCCATTTTAACGAATTTGACCGCCTGCGACGCGCGGAATTCCCGCCAGATCCTTGATAGAGATGAGATTGGCAAAGCCGGCTTGCAATAGCAGCGCCTGGCAGGGCACGGCTTGGTCATAACCGTGTTCGAGCAGCAGCCAGCCACCCGGCACCAGGTGAGCGGACGCGCCAGCGATGATGGCGCGAATTGAGCGCAAGCCGTCAGCGCTTTCGTCGGTGAGCGCGAGTTGCGGCTCAAAACGCAGATCGCCCATTGAAAGATGGGCGTCGCCACCGGCAACGTAGGGCGGGTTGGATACAATCAAGTCAAATCTGCGGCCGGTGAGCTTCGCATACCAATCGCTCTCGATGAACTCTACCGGTGCAATCAGGCGTTGCGCGTTGTCTGTGGCGACCTGCAGGGCCGCGACAGACATATCTGCCGCCACAACATGGGAGGCGGGACTTTCCAGTGCGATCGATATGGCGATGGCGCCACTGCCGGTGCCGAGATCGAGGATGCTGGGGTGTGGATTGACCAACTGGGTAACACTAGCACCGGTGCGGCTCGTGGACAATAAATGTCCTGTAATCCTTGCCAATGCTTGTTCTACCAGAAGCTCTGTCTCAGGGCGCGGGATTAGCGTCGCGGCCGAGACTACAAAATCACGCCCATAGAATTCCCGTGTGCCGAGCAGATAAGCAATCGGCTCCCCCGCGACGCGGCGGGCGAGCAGATTTTGCGCAATTATCGCCTTGGCGGGATCAACGCGCCGCTCCGGATGCGCAATGACTGATGCACGCGATACACCGAGCACATGGGCAAGGATAATTTGACCTTCCCGCTGGTCGATCACGTATCGCGACAGTAGCGCGGTGATGCTCAGCGTGGAAACAGCGTCCGGACGATCTGTCAACGCAGTCAGGCCGTGCCCAGCGCCGCCAGTTGTTCGGCCTGATGTTCTGCCACCAGCGCGCCGGTCAGCTCCGATAAATCGCCGTCCATGATGAAGTCGATTTTATACAGCGTAAGATTGATGCGGTGATCGGTGACGCGCCCCTGTGGAAAATTGTAGGTGCGAATGCGCTCGGAACGGTCGCCAGAGCCGATCAGCGATTTGCGCTCTGCTGCTTCTTTGGCCTGTTGTTCACGCGTCTGCTTGTCCTTGATGCGCGCGGCCAGCACTCGCCAGGCCTGTTCCTTGTTCTTGTGTTGACTCCGCCCGTCCTGGCATTCGACGACAATGCCCGTTGGGATATGCGTGAGCCGAACCGCGGAATCGGTTTTATTGATGTGTTGCCCTCCAGCGCCTGAAGCACGGAACGTGTCAACACGCACGTCGGATGGATTGATGGCGATGGCGGTGGCGTCGTCGGCTTCGGGCATCACGGCAACCGTTGCCGCCGAGGTGTGAATACGCCCTTGTGTTTCGGTCTCCGGCACGCGCTGCACGCGGTGGCCGCCGGATTCAAATTTGAGCCGCGAGTACACCCCCGTACCGACGATGCGCGCTATCACCTCCTTGTAGCCACCGACCTCGCCGGGGGACTCTGAAATGATCTCGACCTGCCAGCGATTACGCTCGGCAAATCGCGTGTACATCCGGAACAGGTCGCCGGCAAAGAGTGCGGATTCATCGCCGCCGGTGCCACCGCGAATTTCGAGAAAAGTGTTCTTTTCATCATTCGGATCTTTGGGCAGCAGCAGTTTTTGTAAATCGATTTCCAGCGAATCAAGCTTGGCTTTGCCTGCTCTGACTTCCTCTTCGGCAAAATCGCGCATTCCGGGCTCAGCGGCCATATCCTGCGCGGTCGTGATGTCGTTTTCCGTTTCCTGGTACTCGTTATAGAGCGTAACGATCGGGCCAATTTCCGCAGCTTCTTTGGTGATTTTTCGGTAGTTGTCCATGTTATTGACAACTGCAGGATCGGCCAACTGGCGGTCAAACTCTGCCAGGCGCTCCACCAGTGAGGCCAGCTTGGTTTTTATCGATACTTTCATTTTTCCTGCTCTTGCGAGTCGGTTGAAGCGGGAAAGAATATTTCCAGCGCGTCTTGAAGCGCTTCGCGTTCCGGTCCGTGCGTGCGATTTAGCGCGGCCAGTGGATGATGGAGAAATTTATTGGTCAGACCATTTGCCAGCAGTTCGATCACCTTGGCGGGGTCGTGGCCCTTTGCAAGCATGCGTCTGGCCCGCTCCAACTCTGTCTGACGATACTGGTCTGCCTTGCCACGCAGCTGTTGAATCACAGGAACCGCGGAGCGCGCCGCCAACCAGGACATGAATTCGCCGGTTCGCATATCGATGATCAAGTCGGCAGCAGCCACAGCCGCTTCCCGTTTTTCCGCGTTTTGCTGGATGATCTTGCCCAGCGTATCAAGCGTATACAGAAAAACGTCGTCGAGTTCGCCCACTTCCTGTTCAATATCGCGCGGTACCGCCAGATCGACCATGAAAATGGGCTTGTGACGGCGCTGCTTCAATGCACTCTCCACCATACCCTTGCCGATAATGGGCAACATCGATGCTGTCGATGTAATGATGGCGTCGAACTCGTGGATATAGTCGGGCAGTTGTTGGAGCGTGATAGCGGAGGCGTTGAAGCGTTTTGCAAGTTCACGTCCACGTTCGATCGTGCGGTTAGCGACCACAATTCGCTTTGGTGAATGCGCTGCGAAATGCGTCGCGGCCAGTTCGATCATTTCACCTGCACCGATCAGTAGCAACTTGGTTTCACGCAGATCGCCAAACAGTTGTTGCGCGAGCTTCAGGGCCGCCGCCGCCATGCTGACCGAGGTCGCGCCAATCTCCGTTTGTGTGCGCACTTCTTTGGCAACGTTGAACGTTTCCTGAAACAATCGAGCTAGCGGGCCGCCGAGGGTTCCGGCTTCCGTTGCGATCTTTGCCGCGAGTTTTACCTGCCCGAGAATCTGCGGCTCTCCCAGAATCATTGAATCGAGGCCACAGGCAACGCGAAAAGCATGCCGCGCGACATCGGCATCGATCAACTGATATAGATGCGGCGCGAGGTCGAAGTGTGCTGCACCCGGTCGCGTACCCAGCCACTTGACAACGCGATCGGCTATCGATTGCTCGCCGGCGCGCACGTAGACTTCTGTCCGATTGCAGGTCGAGACCAGTACGACTTCATCAGCACCGGATTCATGCTTCAGGTCTTCTAGGGCAGGGCGCTGCGCCTCCAACGGAAACACAATACGCTCACGCACCTCAATGGGTGCAGTGCGATGATTGAATCCGATGGTGAAAAGTGGCATCTGCGCTGTGCTTGGTAAAAATGCTGGGCCGTATTTGGATGTTGAAAAACATAAAATTATAACAGCCGCTCTTTTTGAGCCCTTGTGGTGTAGCTATTGTGAGACGGTGCTGCAAGCAGGGAATTTTGTTAATCTTGGGGACATTCTTTCTTTAATCGCACATAAATCAAACTTGGGACGTGCTATGCAATTCGTTAAATCATCAGTACTTTTGGTTCTTGGGACACTTTTTGTAAGCAATTTAGCCAGTGCGGTATCGTCAAACAGCGATCAGTGTCCAGCAATTCTTGATTTTCGTTTTGCGTTACTGCTGGGAAATACGCAAGACCTCTGTCAATACCGTGGCAAAGTGGTGCTGGTGGTTAACACCGCGAGTTACTGCGGTTACACGGAGCAATACAAAGGCCTGCAGGCGTTACACGACAAATATCAAAAACGCGGTTTGGTCGTGTTGGGTTTCCCAGCCAACGATTTCGGCAAACAGGAGCCCGGCACGAATACGGAAGTCGCAGATTTTTGTGAAAGGACGTTTAAGGTCAAATTTCCAATGATCGAAAAAACCTCGGTGGTAGCGGTGGCAGGCAGACCGGCCAACCCGGTGTATGAGGCGCTCTTCAAGGCGACTGGTGAGCGCCCGCAGTGGAATTTCCATAAATTTTTGGTGGCACGCGATGGTGCGACCGTGAAAAGCTTTTCCAGCCGTGTTGCCCCCGAATCGGACGCGTTTAAAGCCGAAGTGGAGGCGCTCCTTGTTGCGAAATAGCGTTTTCTTTACAAAGTGTTAGCGTAAGGGCATCATGTAGTTTCTCTGTTTTCAGGCATTAAATTTCACTCACATTATGGTCGCCGCTGCCGCAAACACGTTTAGTCCGCTCGGTCGTGCATTGGTGCAACAGGGTAAGCTCGTTCAAGGCGATGCCAATGCGATCCAGGCTGAAGCAAGAAAAGTCGGCGTTACATTCATCGAACAGTTGGCGGCATCAAAGAAATTAGCGCCGAGGGACATCGCGTTGTTCGCGGCGCATACCTTTGGCGTGCCACTACTGGATTTGTCCTCGGTAGACGTGGATCAGTTGCCGACGACGTTAATCGATTCAAAGCTGGTGGCATCCAAACGTGTGTTGCCCTTGCAAAAGCGCGGTAATCGCCTTTTTGTCGCAATGTCCGACCCCACCAATGAGCAACTTCTGTCAGAACTCAAGTTTGCGACCGGGTCTACGCTCGAGCCCGTGGTCGTTGAAGAAGACAAGCTCGCCACCCTGATCAAGCACTTCGGCGAAAGCTCCGCGAGTACACTCGATCAGTTGATAGGCAATGACATACCCCTCGAAAATATTGATCTTGGCGCTGGTGACGAGACGCAAGCAGAAGTAGCTGCTGGCGCACCGGAAGAGATCGACGATGCCCCCGTCGTCAGGTATGTGCAGAAGGTGTTGCTTGATGCGATCAACGGCGGCGCGTCGGATATACATTTCGAACCCTACGAAAAATACTACCGGATTCGCTACCGAACTGATGGGATTCTGGCAGATGTCGCCCAGCCGCCACTGGCCATCAAAGAAAAAATTGCGTCGCGCATTAAAATTATTTCCAAGATGGATATTTCGGAAAAACGTGTCCCGCAGGACGGTCGGATGAAGTTAAGACTGTCCGCAACGCGTGCGATCGATTTCCGCGTGTCTTCTCTGCCGACGCTGTTCGGCGAAAAAATTTGTATGCGAATTCTCGATCCCTCAAGCGCCACATTAGGCATCGAAGCTTTGGGCTACGAGCCGGAGCAGCGGGCGGCCTTGATGCACGCCATCAGCCGTCCTTACGGAATGGTTTTGGTGACCGGTCCAACGGGCTCGGGCAAAACGGTATCGCTGTATACGTGCTTGAACATCCTGAACAAACCCGGCATTAATATTTCAACGGCCGAGGACCCCTGTGAAATCAATCTTGCAGGCATTAATCAGGTAAACGTGAACGATAAGGCCGGGTTAACTTTCGCCGCTGCGCTTAAAGCATTTCTGCGCCAGGATCCGGACATCATCATGGTTGGTGAGATCCGCGACATGGATACCGGCGAGATCGCCATCAAGGCGGCGCAAACGGGGCATATGGTTCTATCGACGCTGCATACGAACGATGCGCCTTCAACGCTCACGCGCCTGATGAACATGGGCATTGCACCCTTCAATATTGCGACATCCGTAATCCTGATCACCGCGCAACGGTTGGCAAGGCGGCTTTGCTCGTGCAAACAGCCCATTGAAATTCCCAGAGAAGCGATGCTGCGTGCCGGGTATAAAGAAGCGGAGTTGGACGGCTCATGGCAGCCATATGGGCACGTCGGCTGTGATATATGCAAGAATACCGGCTATAAAGGTCGAGTCGGCATTTATGAAGTGATGCCGATTTCCGACGAAATGCAGCGCATTATCATGAAAAACGGTACGGCGATCGATATCGCAGATCAGGCCAGGATAGAAGGCGTTTCGGACCTGCGGCAATCCGGGTTACGGAAAGTGAAGGCAGGACTGACTTCGCTGGAAGAAATTGAATCGTGCACCAATGAGTGAACAGCATCGTATTCGTGAAAGCGAATTCAGGATTTCACCGCATTGCAAGTTTGACTAAGGAGTCGCTATGGCTGCCACTGCAACTGGTAAGAGGGATGGCAAAGACGCTAAGCTCATCAATTTTTCCTGGGAAGGCAAAGACAAGTCAGGAAAACTTGTAAAGGGCGAAATTCGTGCATCCGGGGAAAACATCGTAAATGCGACGTTGCGTCGGCAGGGCATAACAAATCCAAAAGTGAAAAAGCAGTCGAAGCGCGGCGGCAAGAGAATCACCGAGCAGGACATCACGCTGTTTTCCCGACAGCTCGCGACCATGATGAAAGCCGGTGTGCCATTGTTGCAGTCGTTTGATATTGTCGCCAAGGGGCACAGTAATCCGTCGGTGACGCGGTTGCTTCTGGACATAAAAACCGAAGTTGAAACCGGCAGCAGCCTGGCGCAGGCGTTTCGCAAATATCCCTTGTATTTCGATGCCCTGTTTTGCAATCTCGTGGCCGCCGGCGAACAAGCCGGTATTCTGGACACGTTGCTGGACCGCCTTGCGACCTATAAAGAAAAGATTCTTGCGATCAAAAGCAAGATCAAGAAGGCGTTGTTTTATCCGATTTCGATTATTGTCGTCGCGTTCGTTGTCACTGCTGTGATCATGATTTTTGTGATTCCACAGTTCGAGGATTTATTTAAAAGCTTTGGTGCCGATCTGCCTGCGCCTACTTTGGTCGTCATGCAGATATCGAAAATCTTTACATCTTACTGGTACCTTATCTTTGGCGGATTGGGGGGCGGCATCTGGCTCTTTTTCAATACTTGGCGACGCTCCGAAAAGATGCAATTTTTCATGGACAGGCTGGTATTGAAGGTTCCGGTGTTTGGCGATCTGGTGAGGAAAGCAACCATCGCGCGGTGGACTCGCACCCTTGCAACCATGTTTGCGGCAGGTGTCCCGCTCGTCGAGGCGCTCGATTCCGTGGCGGGTGCATCCGGCAACCGGGTTTACTACAATGCAACCAAGAGAATTCAACAGGAAGTGAGTACCGGTTCCAGCCTGACGGTTTCGATGCAAAACAGCAACGTGTTCCCAAACATGGTATTGCAGATGTGTTCCATTGGAGAGGAATCTGGTTCTCTGGACGGCATGCTGTCGAAAGTAGCAGACTTCTTTGAAGCAGAGGTCGATGACGCAGTCGATGCCTTGGCGAGCTTGATGGAGCCGATAATCATGGCAGTACTGGGCGTTGTGATTGGCGGTTTGGTTATTGCGATGTATTTGCCAATCTTCAAGATGGGCCAAGCAGTCGGGTAGTCGAATAGCTGTTCGCCCACAAATCATTTGAAAGATTAAATGGACTTGCTCGACACCTTTCGCGCGGTGCCGTGGTTTTTCGTGGGCACCGCTATCCTTATTGGCATGATGGTCGGTAGTTTCCTGAATGTGGTGATCCATCGATTGCCGATCATGCTGGAGCGCGATTGGAAGGCACAGTGTCTGGAGTATCTGGGTGACAAAATTGTCCTGAAACACGCCGAAGCGGCCGGCAACCAGAATAAATATAATCTTGTTGTGCCCCGGTCAGCCTGCCCCGCCTGCGGGCAACCGATTACCGCGTTACAGAATATACCGGTTGTTAGCTATCTACTGCTCGGCGGAAAGTGTTCGGCGTGCAAAGTGCGAATCAGCATGCGTTATCCTGTGGTTGAAGTGATGACTGGCTTAATGACCGGATTCGTCGCCTGGCATTTTGGCGTAACTTGGATTGCGGTATTTTCGATTACCTATTTGTGGGCACTTATTGCGCTGACCTTCATTGATGCTGACACCACACTGCTTCCTGACGACATAACACTTCCACTGTTGTGGATGGGCCTGCTGGTCAATGTTGGTGGGGTGTTCACAGACATCGGCTCCGCGACCCTCGGCGCAGCGGGTGGCTATCTGATCCTCTGGTCGGTCTATTGGGCATTCAAGCTACTTACGGGCAAGGAGGGAATGGGGTACGGCGACTTCAAGTTGCTGGCTGCTATTGGTGCCTGGCTAGGTTGGCAGTTGCTGCCTCTCGTTATTCTCCTGTCAGCAGCAGTGGGGACAGTGGTCGGTGTCGCGGGGATTGTCCTGAAAGGGCGCGACAAAGGGGCGAAGCTGCCTTTTGGTCCCTATCTGGCAGCAGCCGGATTCATCGCCCTGATATGGGGGCAACAAATGAACGCCTGGTATTTAGGCCGACTTCCCGCGTAAATCGATGGCGGTTAATGGTTACATTGTTGGACTCACTGGCGGCATTGGCAGTGGAAAGTCCACAGTAGCAGACCTGTTTTCTATGGCTGGAGTCGGGTTGGTGGATACCGATTCCATTGCGCATGCGTTGACAGCCGGTGACGGATATGCGATGGCAGAAATTCGCAAGCGTATGGGGGAGCAGTTTATTGCGCCCGATGGTTCGCTCGATCGGGCCGCAACCCGCAGGCGTATATTTGTCGATCCGGCGGTAAAACTTCAACTGGAAGCAATCCTTCACCCGTTGATTCATGAGGAGGTGGAGAAGGCGTTGCGCTCCGACGCGATGCAACAGGCACCATACTCGATCCTCGTGGTACCACTCTTGTTTGAGACGCTGGCGTATCGAGATCGTACCCATCAGACGCTGCTGATCGATTGTCCAGTCGGCACCCAATTGGCACGCGTAAAACGTCGCTCCGGCCTGAGTGCCGATGAGCCGGCGCGTATTGTGGACGCCCAGCTACCGCGAGCCGTGCGCCTGCAATTGGCCGACGACATCATTTCGAACAATGCCAGCACCGATGCGCTCTGGCCGCAAGTCGAGCCGCTGCATCTGAGCTATGTGCAAAACGCGAAGTCGCTCAGATGAGCCTTTGTGAGAGCGCAATATTTGTAAACTTAGACCTAATCCGTCACAATTCGGGGCACCACTACCGGTAAGCCAGTGATCACCTACGAATATCCCCTTAACGAACGTATCCGCACGCTCCTGCGTCTGGAAGATTTGTTCGACCGCGTTGATTTTTTTATCGCCCAGGATGCACCGCTCGACCACCAGGCCGCGCTCACGAGCATGTTCGAAATTCTTGAGGTTGCATCTCGCGGCGATCTAAAGTCAGACCTGCTTCAGGAACTGGATCGTCAGCGATTGTTTCTGGAGGCCTTGCGCGGCAATCCGGCGATTTCGGAAGAACGGCTCGACACGGTCATCGCAGAAATTGAAGTGGCTTTTGCCGACCTGCTTGCATCTGCGGGCAAAACAGGGCTTCATCTTCGGGAGAACGAGTGGCTGATGGCGATTAAGCAGCGGGCGGCTATTCCTGGCGGCATCTGTGAATTTGATCTGCCTTCTTATCACCATTGGCTTCACAAAGACCATACTGCTCGCCGGATTGATATTGAGTCATGGCGCCTTCCGCTGAATTCAGTTGCTGCGGCGCTGCGTATTGTTCTACGCGTTTTACGTGAAAGTGGAAAATCTGCCTCATTGATCGCATACCGTGGTGTGTTTCAGCAGACACCGATGGAGCGAGCGGCGCATATGTTGCGATTGACGCTTCGGCGTGAGATAGGCTGCGTGCCAGAAATTAGTGCCAATAAGTATGCACTCAACATTCGTTTTATTCTGCCCGGTAGCGTGCAGCGTACCAAGGTCAACGAAGCGGATATTGACTTCGAGCTGACCTATTGCAATTTATGAATTCAACGTTTGTGCGCTGTCCGCAATGTGCTAAGTCCTTGGAATATCGGGTCGACAATCCATCACGTCCGTTCTGCAGCCCGCGTTGCAAGTTGTTAGACTTGGGAGCGTGGGCGGAAGAGCGCTACGCGATTGCAGGGCCAACGGCATTGTCCGAAGAGTCGGGTTTAGAAGCGTTCACGGAGACGCAGCGTGAGCCACCCGCAACTGATTCGGCCCCAGGAGACAATTGATCCTGGGGGAAATTTAAGGGCCAGTCGCTTTATTAAGCAGTATGAAATGGTTTCCTTGCCACAGGGAGTGGCGCTGCGATAAAATCGGAGGCAGGTACATGGCATAGCGTTAAATCCTGTTATCTGGGTGCGATTGTGAAGCTGGGGGCGAACGAAACTGTTGATAACGCATCGTTTTTTTTCGAGATGCGGCCAAATAGGTCACTGACGCCCGCTGGACGTCAACAATGGTTTTTGCTGATCGCATGTACGACAATTTTGTTCGCGGGCGTGGCGACGGCCATCGGGGCATGGATGGTGCTTCCATTTGCTGGTTTCGAAATTTTGCTTCTCTGGTGTGCATTTCAGTTGATCGGTCGACACGACGGTGATTACGAATGGGTGCAAGTGGCGGGCCGACAATTTTTTTGGTCACGGTGCGAGTGTGGTCAAGTCGAAATGCTGTCCGGCAACGCTGCGTGGGCTCAAATTTTTGCGGTAGCGCGTCACGGGCGGGTGGAAGTTGGATTGCGCTACCAAGGCAGGACGGTTTTAATAGGGAAAATGATTTCAGACGAGCAACGCCAATCGCTTTGTCGCAATCTGGCGCGCGTACTGAAATAGGAGTGGCACCATAGGCAGGATCTGCGGGTGCCGCAGTTTTTTGATTTACCGGATGAGTAACTTAGCATGCAAAAAATGACAAACCTCCTCAGGAGCCATGCCGCATTCGCGGCCTACGTCGGCCTAGTGGCGTTCCTGTCCCTGATCAGTTTGCCGACCATTGCGGCCTATGATGTGAATATTCCCCAGCCCGCGTCACCGATTGCGGCGCAGATTTACGGGTTGCACATGTACATTCTCTGGGTGTGCGTAACCATTTTTGTAGTTGTATTCGGATTCATGTTTTATTCCATTTTCAAGTTTCGCAAGTCCAAAGGCGCCAAAGCCGACGTGAATTTCCATGAGAGCACATTGATCGAGATTATCTGGACGATCATTCCGTTTATCATTTTGATAGCGATGGCCGTGCCCGCAACCAAGACAATTCTCGATATGAAGGACACTTCCAGTCCCGATATGACGGTCAAAGTGACGGGCTTCCAATGGGGTTGGCGCTATGACTACAGCGCAGAGCACTTCGGCTTTTACTCAAATTTAGCCACACCTTGGAGCCAGATTGGACAGCCTGGGACTGGTCCCACTGAAAAGCAGGGTGCCGATTATTTACTCGAAGTAGACAATCCTTTGGTGGTACCCGTCGGCAAGCGTGTACGTTTGCTGGTGACTTCAAATGACGTAATTCATGGATGGTATGTGCCGCAGTTGGGAATCAATCAATACGGTATCCCCGGATTTATCAAGGACGTCTGGTTCAAGGCCGACATGGTCGGTACCTTCAGAGGTCAATGCAGCCAGATTTGTGGAAAACTGCATGGCTATATGCCTATCGCGGTCGTGGTGAAATCTGAAGCCGACTATGCGAAATGGGTCGCTGAATCAAAGACGAAATGGGGAACCAAAGTGTTGACGGCAGCCACTACGGATGCCGCCGCGCCCGCAGAAGACGACAACAAAGTGTTCACGATGGCTGAGGCCAGGCAAAAGGGCGAAAGTGTTTACGCAGCAAATTGTGTGGCGTGCCATCAGCCGAATGGTAAAGGCATGCCCCCCGCGTTTCCTTCGTTAGCCGGATCCAAGATCGTTCTGGGCCCGAGCGATCAACAGATCAATATTTTGCTGAATGGAAAGCCAGGCACGGCGATGCAGTCGTTCGCCCGCCTTTCCAATAGTGAGATCGCCGCCGTCATCTCGTTTACGAAAAATTCTTTCGGTAACAGCGTTGGTAAAGTCACTCAGCCAGCGGAGATCAAGGCCGCGAGGAAGTGATGTTGAGCCGGGCAAACGATTTCCGCAAAATCTTTGATGGATCGCGGATCCGGAAAATACCAACTATTTCATTTCGTGCAACAAAGAAACAGGAGTTTTAAATGGCAACAGCTACCGCACACGACCATGACCTCGTTCACGACCATTCGCATGATCACGCACCCGGCGGGTTGACGCGCTATTTCACCACCACCAACCATAAAGACATCGGGACGATGTATTTATGGTTTGCGTTTGTGATGTTTTTTGTAGGTGGCGCGATGGCGCTTGGCATCCGCGCCGAACTCTTTCAACCTGGCCTTCAGTATCTGCAGCCAGAGTTTTTCAATTCATTGACGACAGTGCACGCTCTGGTGATGATTTTTGGCGCTGTCATGCCCGCTTTTGTGGGCTTCGCCAACTGGCTGATCCCGATGCAGATCGGCGCAGCCGATATGGCGTTTCCCCGGCTGAATAACTGGAGTTTCTGGATTTTGATCCCGGCAGCGATCCTGTTGTTCGCCACTTTTTTTGTGCCAGGTGGTGCGGCTGCCTCAGGCTGGACACTGTACCCACCGTTGGTGATACAGGGGGGTATCGGCGTTGATATGTCGATTCTGGCCCTGCATTTGATGGGTGCGTCGTCAATTATGGGTTCGATCAACATCATCACCACGTTACTGAACCTGCGCGCGCCTGGTATGACATTGATGAAAATGCCGTTGTTTTGCTGGACTTGGCTGATTACGGCCTACCTGCTGATCGCTACCATGCCGGTGCTGGCTGGCGCAATCACGATGTTGTTGACCGATCGCCATTTCGGCACGAGCTTTTTCAACGCGGCCGGTGGCGGTGACCCGACGATGTTCATGCACATCTTCTGGTTCTTCGGGCATCCCGAGGTATATATCCTGATCCTGCCTGCGTTTGGCATTGTCTCGTCGATCATCCCGGCGTTTGCGAGAAAGCCACTGTTCGGTTATGCGTCGATGGTGTATGCAACCGGCTCGATTGCCATTTTGTCGTTCATTGTTTGGGGCCACCATATGTTTACGGTGGGCATGCCTGCGGCGGGACAGTTGTTTTTCATGTACGCGACCATGCTGATCGCAGTGCCGACTGGCGTGAAGATTTTCAACTGGATTGCGACCATGTGGCGTGGCTCGCTTACGTTCGAGACGCCGATGCTGTTTTGTATCGGTTTTTTGTGCATGTTTACGCTCGGCGGATTTTCCGGGTTGGTGCTGGCGATTGTTGCCGTGGATATAACCTTGCACAACACCTATTATGTGGTTGCGCACTTTCACTACGTATTGTTTCCCGGTGCCATCTGGGGACTGACTGCGGCAGTGTATTTTTATCTGCCAAAGTTCACCGGCAAGATGTACAACGAAACGCTGGGAAAATGGCATTTCTGGATTTCCGCCATCGCCTTCAATGTGACTTTTTTCCCGCAGCACTTTTTGGGACTCGCCGGTATGCCGCGCCGAATTCCTGACTACGCTTTGCAGTATGCAGAGTGGAACGCGATCTCGACAGTTGGCGCGTTCGTGCTCGGCTTTAGCCAGCTTATCTTTCTCTACAATGTCGTTACAACAATCCGTTCCGGCGAAAAAGCCAAGGACAGGCAGTGGGACGGTGCAGATTCACTCGAGTGGACGCATTTGCCGAGCCCGGTTCCGTATCACACATTTGAAACACCGCCGTTGCTGAAATAGCCGCACATACAATGAACGAGAAAATTACGCAGCAGTTGCACGCGAATCAGAGCCGGGGGAAAACGATTACTCTGGTGCTGTTACTCGCGTGGGTAGTCGCTGTATTTACATATTCGATATTGAAATTTGCGAAGGTGGTCAGTTGAACCACACTGCCGATTCACCCACGCAGGCCGAAATACGCGAAAGCAATCGCGTGACATTTTGGAAGTTGCTCATGGTTGTGCCGGTGATGCTGGTATTTTGTGCGTCGATGGTGCCGCTGTATCGCCAGATTTGTGAAGTCTTGGGCATTACGGCGACGCGCAGTATTGCCGAGAACACGCAAGTGGACGTCTCGCGTGTCATAAAAATTGAGTTTGTCGCAAATCTGAACAAGAATTTCGCCTGGAAATTCGAGCCAGTCGAAAAATGGGTAGAAGTCCATCCAGGCGCTATGGCGACAGTGAATTATCGGGTCACTAACACCTTGCCATATGCAGTCACAGGGCGCGCTGTACCGAGTTTTGCGCCGCTCGAAGCGGGGCTGTATTTCAATAAATTTGAGTGTTTTTGTTTCAGTAACCAGACTTTGCAGGCGGGTGAGACCCGCGACATGCCGGTTATTTTTTCCGTTGATCCGAAGATACCCAAGGCACTGGCCGCGCTCGCCCTGTCGTATACGTTTTTCGACGTGACCCAAGTGCGATAGGTCGGAATGTGGAACACGTTCAAAGCCGTTCTATGGGGGTTTCTCGGGATTAGAAGTAGCAAGGGTTACGAGAACGACCAGCAAAAACTGAAGCTGCAGCACGTTATCGCGGTCGGTATTGTTTGCGCTTTGGTGGTCGTGATGATCCTCTTTCTTTTGGTAAGAATGCTTACCGCCAGATAACATTTTGTCATTGAGAGTTCTAAGGGAGTTTCAGCATGAGTACAGCAACTGGGGGCTATTTTTTTGCCCCACCATCAAAGTGGCCGGTGGTGGGCTCGACCGCGCTATTTTTCTTCATGTCAGGGCTGGCGCTGTGGATGAATGAAATCCAGCCCTGGGGTTATACCTCGATGGCGATCGGCTTCAGTATTCTGGTTTACATGCTGGTTGGCTGGTTTGGCATCGTCATTCACGAGAGTGAATCGGGGCTGTATAACAAACAAATGGATACTTCCTACCGCTGGAGCATGAGCTGGTTTATTTTCTCCGAGGTGATGTTTTTTTCGGCTTTCTTCGGCGCGTTGTTTTACGCCAGAATATTTTCTGTGCCATGGCTCGGGGACTTTGACAATGCTTTGATCTGGCAGGGCTACGAGGCCAAGTGGCCGACCATGGGGCCGTATCTCGATCCCAACCCGGCATTCCAGTTTTCGCCGATGAGCGCCTGGGGTTTGCCTGCGATCAACACGGCTCTATTGCTTAGCTCGGGCGTGACGGTGACATGGGCGCACCACGCGATGATCGCTAATAATCGTAAGCAATTGATCTTCGGGCTAACCCTGACGATTTTGTTAGGCGCGATATTCCTGGGGGTCCAAGCGTACGAATATATGCACGCGTATTCCGATCTGAATTTGAAACTGACGTCCGGCGTATTTGGTTCTACGTTCTTCATGCTCACCGGTTTTCATGGCTTCCACGTTACACTTGGCGTGGTCATGTTAACGGTGATTCTTGTTCGCTGCATAAAGGGGCATTTCACACCGGAACACCACTTTGGATTCGAAGCCGTGGCCTGGTACTGGCACTTCGTTGATGT
>JBKJVA010000229.1:0-3242 GCA_046589675.1 Usitatibacteraceae bacterium | reverse complement strand
ACAGAGACTCTTTTCTGTCCCAGCTTTTCAAGCAGAAGATAAGCCAACGCTGAGTTCGGGTTTAATCCGCCATCGGAAACGATTACCGCTTCATGGGCCGCATCGATACCGGCTGCGCCCAGCACGTCAGCCAGTTTTTCGGGGGTGGCAAGGTGGCGCTTGAAGACATCCGCCGGGATGTTGACGGCGTATGGCACATGACCCAGTTGGTAGGCTTCTGCCGGGCGCACATCGACCACACTCATTTTTGTCACACCGAACATGCGCAACATCGGGTTGCCCCATGAGGCGAGCCATTGCTTCTCGCGCTGCATGTTCGGCGCATCATAGGTCCAGATAGGCAGGTTTCGATCATCGCGAAGCCATTCCAGCTGGGATTCCTTGTAGAGCTTGACGTTGGGGTAGTTCAACATCATCTTTGCGGCGAAGAACGGCACGCTGGCGGCAATGCCACCGCCGCAATGCGCATAAATCTGCTGTTCAGGCTTAACGCCCAGATAGGCCAGCATGCGCCGGATCTCTGCGGGAGATTTGAAGGTTTTGTCCGCGTTAAAGAAATCCGCGCTGGGTGCCATGATGGCATTGGGGATATGGCCGGCCCGGTCAAAAAATTTGGCACCGCCAAAGTGCTGGTCGGGATCCAAGCCCTCGACGAGCGCATTGTTCACCGGGTCGCCGGAGGCCACCAGAAATTCAGGCAGTCGTACTCGCACGTCTTCCTTAAGCTTCGCGACACGATATGTTCCCGGCTTCGGCGCGGGTGTTGGGTCTTTCGTGACCGCGCCGCCTGTCGCCTGCCATTTGGAAAGTCCACCATCGAGGACGAACAGATCACCCGGCGGGAACCCATGGTAATAAAGGTCGAAGAACAGGCTGGTCGCAAGGTAGGTGCCGCCCTGATCGTAGATGACGATTTTCTTGCCTTTGCTCACGCCCCACGACTGAATGCGCTGCTCCATTTCGGCGGCAAGGTTTTCTCGGCCTCCGAACGTGAACACATCGATGTTGACCGCGCCGGGAATATGTTTAGCCGTGTACAACTGGGCTGGTGTGGCGTCGAGTACCAGCACATCGGCATTCTTAATGTTTTTCTCAAGCCAGGCGACACTGACAAGATTGCCGTTGATTCCTTCTGCCGCGATCGATGGCTGCGCCATTAGCAGGCAGCCTCCAAAAAAAAGACGGAAGCAATAAGTTATAGCCTTTGACAAGCAGGGTGAACCCGCGACTTGTACAGTTTTGGCGATTGAATACATTTTCGTCTCCCTTTGACTTTTGATTGTTTGCAATGTATGCGCGAACATCCATTGGCCGATCACTACCCTTCATCGCGCCAGCCGCGCAGACGAACTGCCGCATAGATCATTGCCGCGCCTATCGCGACACCGATCCAGATGTTTGCGCCGGTAAGCAAGTGCCACGATTGCGCCAACAAGTCACTCATCGCCGTCGATCCGCGTAAGGTCGCTTCGCCATGCAGGGTCCTGCCGGACTCCCCCAGCCATGAACCTGGGAGCACGCTGCCCAGCAATCTGCCGATAATATTTTTCCAGAACCAACCCATGTTCCAGTCAAATCGAAACATGCCATT
This sequence comes from Usitatibacteraceae bacterium, assembly GCA_046589675.1. Taxonomy (GTDB): domain Bacteria; phylum Pseudomonadota; class Gammaproteobacteria; order Burkholderiales; family Usitatibacteraceae; genus UKL13-2. The sequence continues at coordinate 1,651 of JBKJVA010000229.1, read as the reverse complement.
GACCCAACTTAGCAATGTGCCCGTTAGCAGCGGTACACCCAAGGCCCAGAGGAAAGGTTTGGTCCGCGCCCACGCCGAGACCATCAGCAACCAGCCGACCGTGGGCAGCGCCCACAATGCGTAGATCGGTAACATCGCCGCCAATTGCACTGGTGCGAGGTATGCGCCCGGGTTGCTTAACACCTCGCCAAAGATATTGACGCCGGCGGCGGCGGCGGCAAGGCAAATCAGAAATCCGGAGACGATGGCCGTGATCGTCGCGATGACCACGGCAATCACCGGAGCAATGCCGATTGCCATCGCAACTTTGGAAAGGACCGTTGAGGCGTCCGACAGCGGGAGTGATTTCCAGAACAACACACTTCGGTCCTTGCGATCATCGAAAAGTGCGGATAGACAAAAGAAAAATACACAGATGCTGAGCGCCATGAGAATCGGCACGGTCAGGCCAGCGTATCCGTAGACGATGCCCGCCGCGAATTCAGCTCTTTGCTGCGGGTCCATCAGGTTGGCCAGGTTACTCACCGGGACACCGTTGATCTGCATGCCGTCTTTGACGCCGGATACTGCAATGATCAGCGAGACCGCAATAACCGAAGTCATGATCGTGCCGACGATGATGGGCATCCAGAAAAAACCGCCTTTGTGTTCCCAGAACTCACGCTTCAGCAACCATTTAAACGTATTCATGCGTAAGTTCCTTTCATGGTCGCAACGAAGATATCGGCGATGCCGGGCGTGCGCGTTTCACCCAGCGCTGCCAGCGTTTCACGCGGTACCGCGTCGAACAGCATCACTGATTTACCGAACACCTGGCGCTCATCGATTGGCTTGAGCGCCCGCGCCTGGTCGGTCTTATCGGCTGACACCATCACTTCAACAAACCGCACGCCGATTTCATCCATCGTTGAGGTGAGGACAATTTTGCCTTCGCGGATAAACATGAGATCCGTCAGGATGTGCTCTATTTCTTCCACCTGATGGGTGGTGATGATGATAGTTTTATGCTGGTCGAAGTATTCTTCCAACAGGTGCTGATAGAACTGCTTGCGGTAGAGGATATCGAGGCCCAGGGTCGGCTCATCGAGTACCAGCAACTTGGCGTCGATGGCCATGACGAGCGCCAGATGCAACTGCACCACCATGCCCTTTGACATCTCCTTAACTTTCATCTTCGGATTGATCTTGGTGTTGGCGAGATAGCGCTCGGCTTTGGCGCGGTCGAATTTAGGATGCACGCCCGCGACAAAATCGATCGCATCACGCACCCGCAGCCAACGCGGCAATATGGCGACATCGGCGATGAAGCAAACCTGCTGCATGAGTTCGTCGCGATGGGTGCGCGGGTCAAGTCCTAGCACGTTGAGTTCGCCTTCGAATGGGGCCAGGCCAAGAATCGCCTTGAGTGCGGTCGTTTTTCCCGAACCGTTGGGGCCAATCAAACCCACAATGCGGCCCGCCGCAATGTCGAAACTGATGTTATCGACGGCAATCGTTTTTCCGTAGCGTCTGGTCAAGCCTTTGGCTGAAATAATCGCACTCATTTGGCACCCCCGGCATTGGCGGAAGCCAACAGTTCTTCCATGTTCATGCCAAGGCGGCGAATACGTTCCAGCAACTGCGGCCATTCCTCACGGAGAAATCGTTCACG
>JBKJVA010000256.1:0-7347 GCA_046589675.1 Usitatibacteraceae bacterium | reverse complement strand
GTTTAAGGATGTTGGGATTGCCGTGCTGGTTGGCGCGCGACCGCGTGGGCCAGGCATGGAACGCAAAGACCTGCTCGAGGCCAATGGCGCAATATTCACCGTGCAGGGCAGGGCGCTCGACGCTGTTGCCGCGCGTGACGTGAAAGTACTGGTTGTTGGCAATCCCGCCAACACCAATGCCTACATTGCCATGAAATCCGCGCCCGGCCTGCCGCGTGAAAATTTCACCGCCATGTTGCGCCTTGATCATAACCGCGCGCTGTCGCAACTTGCAGCAAAAACGGGCAAGCCGGTGGACTCCATCGAGAAGCTGATTGTTTGGGGCAACCATTCGCCGACCATGTATCCCGACTACCGGTTTGCCACAATCGGCGGCGCATCTGCACCTGCCGTCGTAAATGATCAGGAATGGTACCGCAACAGCTTTATCCCCACGGTGGGCAAGCGCGGCGCGGCGATCATTGAAGCACGCGGTTTGTCCAGCGCCGCATCGGCCGCCAACGCAGCCATCGACCATATCCACGACTGGGTGCTGGGGTCCAACGGAAAGTGGGTCACGATGGGTGTGCCATCCGACGGCAGCTATGGCATACCGGATGGTGTGATATATGGCGTGCCGGTAATTTGCGCAAACGGCAAGTACACCATGGTCAAGGATCTTGTGATCGACGAATTTTCACGCGGCAAAATGGATGCGACGCTGAAGGAACTCGAAGACGAGCGCGCAGGCGTTGCGCATTTGCTTTAGCGTGCACATTGACACGACATTTCCTGGAACCCAATTTTCGCTTGCTACTCCGCCGCCAACTCCTGTGACGACGCGACGGCGGGTGGGGTATCAGGGACATGCGTCGGCAATTCGCGCATGGCAACGAGCGGCGAAAATTTCGCCAGGGCGATTGCCAGCACTAACCCGCCGACGCCTGCCACCGCAATCGTCGTCCGCAATCCGAACAGCTCCGCCATCGCACCACCCGCAAGCGAGCCCAGTGGCGCACCGGCAATCGACAGGAAAATCATCGTCGAGGTGACCCGTCCAAGCAGATGATCGGGCGTCACTGATTGCCGCAGCGTGAGGTAATTGATGAAAAAAAGCATGGCGCCAAGATCAAGCACAAAGATCGCAAACCCAAGCTGCAGCGCCGCCCATGCGCCCGGCGATACCCAGGCGATCAGCAGCCACGCGATACCCGTGGACAACAAGCCACCCAGCATGACGCGCCCGACGCCAAATCGATGGTTGGCGTGCTGTACCCAGAATGACGCGATCAAAAAGCCGGCGCCGCCCATCATCCAGATCGCGCCGATGGTGCCCGGTGAAAGCGCCAGATCACGCGCGGCAAACAAGATGACCATCGCGAAATACATGTGCTTCAGAAACTGCCAGATGGCGAGTCCCCAGGCGAGCGAGCGCAACACCGAATGGTTCCAGATCAGGCGGAGACCTTCCTTTGCGTCTTGCCAGACCGTCGCACCTGCATCGCGGGCTTTTGGCATGTCACTTGGTTGCGCCTTGATGCCTTTCAACATCCACGCCGACGTGAAAAATGCAATGGCGTCAAGCAGGATGGCGAAGGGCGCTGTCAGCCAATGGATGAAAACACCCGCCAGCCCGGGGCCGATCAGTTGCGCACTCGAATCGGCAAGTGCGATGCGCGCGTTGGCTTCGACCAGATTTTCGCGCCCGACACGTGCCGTCATGAATACCTGATACGCCGCCCAGCCGATGATGCCGCCGAGCCCGACAAGAAATCCCACGACGTATAAAACCGGCATCGAAAGTAGACCGAACCATGCCGCCACCGGAACCGCAAGCAGCGCGAAACCGCGACCGACGTCGGCCATGATGATGAGCGGTAATTTTTTCGAGCGATCCACCATCACCCCCGTAAACAGCCCGAACAGGGTGTAAGGCAAGGCTTCAACCGCCGTCAAGATACCCATTTCCAGCGGTGAGGCGTTCAACATCAACGCGGCAGTCAGTGGCAGCGCCAGAAAAGTTACCTGGCCGCCGAAGTGCGTGATGGTGAGCGAAATCCATAGCGTGCGGAAATCGCGGCTCCGCCAAAGTTTGCCGAAATATTTGTCCAGCCGATGATCGTCTGAGGTCATTTTTATTCTTTCCCAACTTGTCACGCAGATTCAACTGCGTACTAACAGCCCGGTAAATAACGGGGCCAACAGGCGGGAGATTTGGTTCCAGTTTGATTCCCCGCCGCTTTGTTCCGGCGAGGGCCTTGCAGAAAGGCGCTACCGGATTATGCGAATGCCATGCGTGTGGTATCGAAGTCGAAATATTGCGTCGGGCACGTGGCATGGATGAGTCCGCTACGCACACCGGCAACGACACCGCCCGCCGATGCTGCCAGCAGCGCGCACATTGCGAAATTTGTGTGAATGTTGGACACGGATACTCCTGTTGAATGGACTGGTTGCCGGGGAATTTTAACGCAGTAGCACGCTGGATGCAAAATATGGCGGCAACATCGGCTGAAAGCATGGCTTTGGAAACGTCGTTACGCGTAAAGTTTGCTCACTGTCATTTCGACCAAAGGAAGAAATCTGCTGTTGCTTTTACCTGTCGAAAAGCAGATTTCTCTCTTCGTTCGAAATGACAGGTTTTGCCCTTCAGTTTCAATCACACCCTTTTTTTGCAGCCGATTCCCTTTAAGCCCCGGCACACTGCTAGAGTCGTCACATGACAAATACCCCTGCGCCAACCGTTTCATGGCTTGCCTACTGTCGTGCCGGCTTCGAGCCGGATCTCGCCGCAGAATTCAAATTGCGCTTTGGCGTCACGCCCCATACGCTGTTGGCAGAACCTTTGAGCGGATATGTACTGGCCACATTTTTGCCCAAGGACGCCAAGCGCGGCGCAGCGCTTGCCGACTGGCGTGACTGGATTTTTGCGCGGCAAATGTTGCGCGCAAATGCCGATCCGGTCGCGCTGAAAACCAATGATCGCGTCACGCCCATCGTTGCCGCGGCGAAAGCCTGGCTCCTGAAGCAAAAGGTGGCAACGGTAAGCGCGGTCTGGATCGAGTATCCGGATACCAACGACGGCAAGGCGCTTTCGAAATTGTCGCAGGCGTTGCAATTGCGCATCAGCGCCGAGTTGATTGCTGGTGGGCTCCTGCACAAGGATGAGTCGGCACCGCGCCTGCAGGTTTTGCTCACGCCAACGCGCGAGGCCTATCTGGCGCTGGCCGATCCGCGGATGGCGTCTTCCTGGCCGCTGGGCATTGCGCGTTTGAAAATGCCCCGCGATGCGCCCAGTCGTTCTACCTTGAAGCTTGCCGAGGCATTGCACATTTTTGTCGGTGGCAATGAAGAGCGGATATTGCGTCCGGAGATGAAGGCGGTTGACCTTGGCGCCGCACCGGGCGGCTGGACCTGGCAACTGATTAATCGCGGCTTGCATGTGACCGCGATCGACAACGGAATCCTCAAGGGTGATTTGGTGGACAACGCACTGGTGCGACATTTGCGCGAAGATGGTTTCCGCTACCGTCCAAAGCGACCCGTCGACTGGATGGTTTGTGACATGGTCGAGCAGCCAGCGCGCATCGCGCAACTGGTGGCGATGTGGTTTCGGGAAGGCTGGACCGAACGGGCTATCTTCAATCTCAAATTGCCGATGAAAAAACGGCTGGAAGAAGTGCAGAAATGTCGCGCCGTTATCGAACAAGCCATGCAGATGAGCGGGCGCGACTATGAGCTGCGCATCAAGCAGCTCTACCACGACCGCGAAGAAGTTACCGGCTTTTGCCGGTTCGTGCCGCGATCAGAGCGCTAGCAGCCTGTCCGACTTAAGGAAAATCGGCTGCAAAATGACCCGGCCAGTGCATATTTCCCCACTTTCCATCGCCAATGGAACAACCATTGGTTTGAAATGCGTGCAGCGGGGTAAGCAGGTATTTCGCCGTAAGGCGAAAACTCGCAAAATCTGCCCTCGCCCAGCTCATTTTTCGCTTCGATTCCTTAAGGCCGACAGGCTGCTAGCACTGACGAGCCTCAACGAACATTTTCGGCCTGGACGGCGCGCTGGTGCTGGTGTTTTGCCGTCCCATGAACTTTTACGTGCCAGGCAGTCCAATTGAACTTCACGCAAATTCGAGCGTTCACATTTCAGGAGAACCGCATGACCACACAAGAACACAAAGCCATGATCACTCTGGCGCTGATGGCGGCATTCGCTGATGGTGGAAACAGTGAATTAGAACGCGCGGAAGTAAAACGCATCGCCGATTCGCTTTCAAAAGACGGTGACATAAACGTCGCGTTGATTTACCAGGATGTGATTTTGAATCGGGTCTCACTGGTTTCCGCTGTATCCGCCCTCACAACGCCAGAAACGAAGAGCCTCGCATTTGAGTTGTGTGTTTGCGTATGCGACGCGGACGGCACGCAAGGTCAGGCCGAACGCACATTCCTGACTAACCTGCGTACAGCACTAGCGCTCGACCCGGTGGCCGCCGCCGCCGCGAATGACTTCGCCGCGAATTCAGCCGCGCTGACGGCCGCGCCGCTTTCGATTTCGTCGGCACTCGAACCACCGATGCTTGCCTCGACCATGACCGTCGCCGAGCAGGACAATGTGATCCTCAATTACGCCATCCTAAACGGCGCGCTGGAGCTACTGCCGGAAACGCTGGCCTCAATGGCTATCATTCCATTGCAGATGAAAATGGTCTATCGGATTGGCAAGAGCTATGGCTTTGAACTCGACAAAGGGCATATCAAGGATTTCCTCGCCACGGCCGGGGTCGGCATGGCATCACAGTATGTCGAGCAGATAGGCGTGAAACTGCTCGGCAATTTGTTTGGCGGCGGTTTGCTCGGCGGCCTGCTCGGCGGCATCACGAAGCAGACGGTCAGCTCAGGCATGTCATTTTCCACCACCTATGCGCTGGGTCACCTGGCCAAGCGCTATTACGCTGGCGGCCGCACATTTTCAAGCGCAGTGCTTAAAGACACCTATACCGCGTTGCTAAGTGAGGCGAAGAATATGCAAAGCCAATTTCTGCCGACTATTCGCGAGAAGGCTCGCACCGTCAACGTGGCGCAAATCATTGAGGAAGTGCGCCAGTAGGCGTTGCCAGTCAGTGTTAACGTGAGGCTGATTTGAAGCCAACCTGGCGCGTCTTCCGGACGGTGACGGATAAGGTTAAAAGCAAAGCGCGGGGCAACCTGCAGTTGTGAAACTGATCAGCGTTGTTAGCTTGGGTTCACCACCAGCAGGTTATTGACCTTGGTGACACCTACTATATTTTTGGCAATTCCCTCGGCGCGTTCTTTACGTACCTCGGTTGAGACTTTGCCCTTCAAAGTCACTTCGCCTTTGAAGGTGTTTACTTCGATGCCGAGCGCGCTTAAACCGGGATCCTTAACGAGGTCTGCCTTGATTGATGCGGTTATCGCAGAATCGGCTACGATGGCCCCCACCTGATTGGCCTTGACGGCCACAGCAGTAGTCGTCTGGACTATTGCAGCACCCGTCGTATTGGATATTGATTCGCCCACATTGGCGGCCACAGTACCCGCCTGTTCGACCTTTTTCTCTACTTTGGCGCCAGCGTTGACGATCTTGGCGTTGGTCTTGTCGATCGCGCTGTCGAGCTTCTGGCCGACAGTCTGGCCCGAGTCGGTATATTTGTCGCAACCTGCGGCGAACAGCGTTAGGCCGATAACCGCAGTGATCAAAACGGGGCGCAATGGAAACAAGGTTTTCATGAGTAGGCTCCTGTCCTGTTCGGTTGGTATGAACTATTATGGGGCGCATTCCATCCGGTCAACATCGCTTTTAAGCGGGTTTTTTTGTAGGACTCGCCTGACATCCTGCCGTTAATCGTTCGTCATGCATTTACAGGCACCTGTGGATGCATCCAGGATTACAGGGTGCTCGACATAAGGTCACGGCAGCCGGGCGCATTGCTAACGCCATACTGCCGGCTAATATTTTCCATAAAAAAGCGGGCCACACGGGCCCGCTAAAGTGGAGCCGAAGAGGCCCCACAAGGGAGAAGTAAACAATTTACATTTTGAAGCGGGCTTTCGCTTCCTTCACGCATGCGCTCTTGGTATCACCGGCAAACGCATCGCATTTTTCGATGGCAACTTTGTAATCGGCGGTGCGCTTCGCATCAGATGCGTCCATGCGTGCATCGGTCACCTTGGTGCCAGCTTTGGCATCTGCAATCGCACGTACTTCGATCGCTTTGGCTTCTTTGACGCAGACATCCTTGTCATTGCCGGCTTTTGAGGCGCACTTCGTTTTCGCCAATTCGTATTCGGCTTTAGCGACGTCCTTACGGCCGTCGTACATGGCCTTGGCAGTGTTTTTATACTCGCCGTCGGACTTGGCGATGGCATAAGCTTTTTGCACCTTCGCCTCAGCAATGCAAACGTCTTTGGCGTTGCCACTCAGTGACTTGCAATTTGCTTTTGCACTGGTATATGCGACATCGGCGTCTTTTACTGCAACTTTATGTTCCGCTTTTGAGATTGCCGCATTCGCCGAAAAACCGATAGTGCAAAGTGCAGCGGCGAGTAAGGCATTGATGGGTTTCATGTTCATGAGAGTTCCTTGTTGAGTATTTAGTGAGTAGGTGAAACAATTTGTTAGATAGCGCGCAGCTCAAGACTTGCGCTTGGGATCGTCGTTGTAAGCCTGGTGTGACTCTGCCCAGCGATCAAGTTCTTCTTCAGTACGCTCTTTGGTGTAGCCATACTGTTCCTGAATCCTGCCAGCCAGTTGGTCACGCTTACCCGCGATCACATCAAGCTGATCGTCAGTAAGCTTGCCCCATTGTTCTTTCGCCTTGCCCTTAAATTGCTTCCAGTTTCCTTCGATTTGATTCCAGTTCATAGCAGACTCCTTCTGAAGGTGGGCTTCTACCCGATTGAAGTTGTTAACCGACCGAGGTGCATGGTGATCACGGTCGCAATGTTTGGCCGTCTTACCCGCGATAAACGCGACCACTTTCGATGCGTACACGATCACCGTTGCGAAAATCTGGCGCGTTATCCTGGGTATAAGTAGCACGGCTGCCGTTGTCGAGGCGTACCCGGACCTCGACGCGATCACCGACGTTGCGATTTTTTTCAATTTCGTTACCAATCAGCGCGCCAGCACCTGCACCAACGACGGTTGCCGCAGTTTTTCCACGTCCGTCACCAACCTGATTGCCCAGTACACCGCCGATGATGCCGCCGACGATTGCACCGCCGCCTGTGGTGCCGCCCCTGCCATCCATGTAGGAGATGCTTTCAACATAACCATATTGAACGCGCTGCGAATCTTCCACATAAAGCGGCCGATTGTCGCTTTGGGTTGCGCAAGCGCCC